>NZ_JAOCLC010000053.1:0-35520 GCF_029845105.1 Stenotrophomonas sp. GD03654
TGCGCCATCCCTCCCGGGAGGCCTTCACCCGCCACGCCTGCTCATACGCCTCGGTTTCCGCCCGGGTGGCTGTCACCACCTCCAGCGCATGGAACCGGAAGGGACGGTGCCAGCCGCCTTTGGGGGAGCGGTGCTGCTTCTCCCGCTGCTGCGGGTTCGAGCTTTGGCCGATGTAACAGCCCCCGTCGTCGAACAGCAGGGCGTAAAGGGTGCGGGGCAGGGCGTGATACTTCTCGCTGCGTCCCAGGTTGTGGCGATGGGTCATGGTCTCTCCGTGAGTAAAACGACCCACTCACGAATAGATCAGAATTTGAAGTTGGCAAGCCTGCTGCGAAGGACGTTAGAGGCCACGCGTCGCTTGCGTGTAATCTCTTCGCAGTTCATGGCAAGCATGGGGCTGGCAAGTGACCTTTAAGTTTCCGGTTGGACCATCCAAGGGACGTTGCGACATATGCGGGCTGGAAACCGACCTGACCGAAAACCACGTGCCACCCAAGGCGTGGGCTCAAGGCATCGCTCTGAGGGTGTCCAGCGTCGCCGATGCAATCAGTGGAGAGAAGAAGCCGCGGTCGCACAAGATGCCCAATGGCGTTTGCTTCAGGAGCATCTGCCGGACCTGCAACGGCTCGGTGCTTTCTCGATACGACAAGGCGCTTGTATCGATGAGCCGACAGGTGATGGAGATCTTGCGTGATCGAACCAAAGTCACCTACTACCAGAGCATTCGCATCCAGCCGCAGCTTGTGGCAAGGGGAGTTCTGGGCCACATGTCATCGGTGGGCTTGAGTCGCTACGACGAACGCCACAGCCAGCACCTGTTCGATGACCGGTCAGATCTTCTACGCCAGGTTCGGCTTCACTACTGGGTGTATCCCTACAGCGGTCGAACGGTTCTTCGCGACTTCGGGCTGGGCATCTTGGGCGGGAAAGCCAGTTCGGCGATCTATGTCCTGAAGGCCTATCCGCTGGCCTTTGCAATGGTCTGGAACAGGGACTTTCAGTTCGAGGACTGGCAGCCGCAGAGCTTTGACCCGTTCGCTGGGTTCGAACCAGACCAAGAGGCGAACCTCCCGCTGGAGTTCGTGGGCCTGCCGGGACAGGTTTGGCCAGAGCACGTCCAGGGGAACACGTTCGCGGTCCTTCATTCCGATGGTGCGTTCGTGGCAACGGAGAAAAGACGGGGCTAGGTTTGGGCGGTTTCGGCTCTGCCGGATCGGAGGCGCTGCGGATAGCAGCAGCGTTCCAAAGAAAAAGCCCGGGCTGGGCCCGGGCTTTTCATATCGGTCAACGGGGAGCATGGCTCACCGCGCGTTGACCTGTGTAATGTAAGGAGCGCGCTTGCTCCTACAGCAATTGTCGTGTCGTAAAGCACCTTGAGGCCCACGCCAAGGGCTCTGCAAAGCGGGTGTTTCTTGGTGCGTGTTGCAATCGTGTTGCTGTTACTTGTTTCTTTATTCATTGAGGTATACCTGTAATTGTTAGTGCTGCATGTGTCATCTTCCTTTGCGTCGTGGTTGGTCAACCATTCCCTAACGGCTTCTAGGGCAATGGCAAGCATTGGCGTGAGTAGTGCTACGGCAACGGTCATTACTGCAGGCGGGATTGTCAGTCCGGCTCCTACACTGCTGAGCGGTGGAGATGTTACCAGCTTCCAACGCCTTGGTCAATCGTAAGTTATTGTATATAAATACAATTTTAATGAATTGACACCACGAACAAGGGCCCCGAAGGGCCCTTGCCGAGATACGATCACCTCCTTTTCGCCGCTGAGATTCGTTACCAACCGATGGCCCAGGCTGCGCCCACGGCCGTGTCCTGTCCGCTGCGGGAAACCCCGATCGAGAAAGCCGATGGGGATCCGCGTGGGGTGGTCACGTCGCGGGTGTAGCCGATGGAAATGGCGGCTTGGCCGCTGCAGCCACCGACGCCCACGGCCAGGCGGTTGCGGTTCTCCCCATGGATGGCCGACGTTGAGGTGGCCATCTGGGCGTTGGCTTGGGCCATTGCGCAGACACCGCTCACCCGCTTGTCGAGCTGGCGGAAACGGCGGTCCGTCTGGTTCCAGCGGTCGTCTTGCTCTCGCTGGTAATCCCACAATTGGCCACCGTTGATCGCGTCCGTGGACCCTGCGGCGATCGCCCCCGCTGCCACCCCGGTTACCCGCTGGTTGCCGGCGTTGATCCCGGATCGGGTGACCGAGGGGCCGCCCTGGACGGTGAAGCCGGCGCTGTTGTGGATGGTTCTGGCGACCTGGATCGAGCCCTGCTCGGACAGCTCAACGGTGTCTTTTAGTGCAACGGTTTGGGTGCCGTTCCCGTTGTCTGTGACTTCGATGTTGGCCCCAGCCACCGCGGTGCTGCTTCCGCCATCCTTGCCGTCTTTACCGTCCTGGCCTGCGGGACCTTGCGGACCGGTCGGACCGGTCGGACCTTGCGGGCCCTGCGGGCCGGTGGCGCCACCACCGCCGCCAGGGTTCTGCTCCAGCTGGTGAACGCGCCCGTCGAGATCGTAGATAGCGCCGGCCACGGTGGTGTAGTTGTTCCCGCTGCTCAGCTGGTAGTTCGGCGCCACGATCACACCGTTCACTACGGTAGCGCCAGCGCCCAAGGTTTCCACGGCGGTGCGCAGTTGGCTGACGGCCACGGCGTCGTTGTCCGCTTTGCCCAAGGCAACCTGGGTCAACCGACGGTTGCCGAACGCTGCGGTCTCTTCTTCATCGCACGTAGTGTTGGCGCCCACGGCCACGCATCCCCTTGCGTTGGCCACGGCCCGTGGCCCCAATACCACGCTTTCCGTGGCGTTGGCCGTGGCAGACGCGCCGAAGGCTGCAGAGTAGGGCGCAAACGCCTGCGCCCATGGGCCCACGGCGGTGCCAGCCTCGCCGGCAACGCCAGCGCCGTAACCGTAGGAACCCGCGAAGTCGGCAGTGGCGTTGGCACCGGGCCCTACAGCCGATGCGCCTTCGCCCTCGGTCTGGGATCCGGCGCCCAACGCAAGGTTGTTAACGCCTTGCGTAGTCGCCCCGATGCCGAAAGCCGCTCCACCGTTTCCATTGGCTCTTGCGGATGGCCCTACAGCGGTCCCGCCATCCCCGAGCGCGCGGGCACTAGAGCCGATGGCCACACCGGTGATCCCGCTGGCCAGGCTGTGCCCGCCAATGGCCACCGCGGAATCGCCGGTGGCTTGGGCTTGGGGTCCGACGGCGACGGCGTAAACCGCGAATGCCTGTGCGCGAGAGCCAATGGCGAGCGCATGTGGGCCCTGCGCTTCGCTCAAGAATCCCAGAGCGGTTGTGCTGCACCCGCGGGCGGTGGCGCGATTGCCCACCGCGGTGGCCCCAAGACACTCACCCGGAACGCCGTTTTCATTCACCTCCACCCCGCCATCGGCGAGGGCGTCTGCCCCGATGGTCGTGGCCCCTATGGTCAACGATTGAGCGCGGTCGCCCACCGCGATGGTATCGGGTTTGGTGGCAACGGCGCCGTTGCCCACTTGAACCTGGGCCTGCGCCGTGCCTGCAAAGAGGCCCGCCAGCAAAGCGCAGTGGATGAGGGAGCGTTTCATGGGATGGCCTCCTGGGATATAAAATGAGTGATCGTGTGCACTCACGAATAGATCAGATCCTGGAATGCGCAAGCCCCCCCTAACGAAACTTCCCGGCACAACGGTAGGAGGAGCCGTTGCGCCGGGAAGCGATGGGGCCGACTTTTCCCCACCCCTGTTCTTCTACGTCAGGGAAAAGATTCCGCAAGCCCCCCTTGCGCGTTTTCGATTCTCCGCTTGCATGGGTGCATCGCTCATGTGAGTAAGGAGGCCTACTCATGTTTCAACGCTTGTTGCTCGCGCTCGCATTGGCCAGCGCCCCCATCCTGGTCCACGCTCACGCGCCAGCCACCGATTCCGTTGAGGTCCACGGGAAGAAGCCAGGGTTTTTCAAACGCCTGTTCCACCGTCACAAGGACGCCCCGCAGTGGGACGGTGTCCACCCTGAGCTTCGCTCAATGCTGGAACGGATCGCCTTGCAGATGAAGGGCGAGGGCTACGACCTGCGGCTGATGGAGGGCTACCGCTCGGAACAGCGCCAAGCCGAGCTGCTCGCCAGCCAAAAGGGCGTGACCCAGGTGGGGCCAGGCAGCAGCTGCCACAACCACGGTTGGGCCGCGGACATGGTCATCTACAAGCGCGGGCGCCCTTCTTGGGACCTGAAGGACGAGCAGGTGCGGCAGGGCTACCAACGCTTCGGTGAGCTGGCCCAGCAGGCGGGATTGAGGTGGGGTGGGGCTTGGAAGAGCTTCAAGGACATGCCCCATGTGGAGATGCGCAGCGAGTGCCTGCTAGCCATTCGTGGGGGATATCCCCCACGCCGATCAATGCAAACGGTGATTGCCAAGGCGGAGTCAGTCTCTGACGCACCGAAGGCACCTCGATGGGCTTGGAGTGTTGATTCTGAGCTGGCGCCGGACTGGGCGTGCGAGTCAGTTCTTTGCAGTGTGTCTTGGGCGACGGTGAGCCGGGCCTGGAGCTATGGCGTAAGGCCGCCGTTGAAAGGACTCCGTCCAGAACCGTTTGCTGAGGCGTCCTGTCCCATGGCCCCAATTGCCCTGAGGCACACATGAGGAAGCGGTCCACCGGATTGCTTCCCTTTTCGGCGGAGAGTGGGGGCGAACGGGTCATCTGCCCTGATCGCGCCGGTTTGGAGAAGATCGAGATTGGCGATCCCAAGGGCGGCAAAAACGGCTGGATCCGTTGCACCGCAAGGGGTATGCTCATCGCGGGCACATTCCAGGGCACCTCCCAGATTGGTGAAACCCAAGCCGCCCAAGGGGTGAGGGCACTTCTCAAGGAAGTCCCACTCTCTCCGCCAGGATTCCAGAAGGCCCCTAGAGATAGGGGCCTTTTTGTTTTCTCAGGCTTCTCTACCTGCGCAGCTGTCCTCAGCTGACGAGAGGGGGGCGCAAAAATCTCCCCGCAGAGAATCAAAGAATCGATTCTGGCCGTTGCTGCATTGGAAGTGGTCCCGCTGTTTCGCGCTGAGTCTGCTGTCGATGACCCTGCTGTGGCTCGAACAGGAAGCGGTGCGCCGTACCCCTGTGTCCTTCTGAGTCGGCGGATAAGAAGGGCTCCCATCGGATCGGTGGGATGTTCCAAGAGACATGAGCGCGAAACGCCGTTTACTGAGCTAGTATTCAGGTTTCACGGATAGGACTGATCATGAGTGAAATGGATGCGGTGGACCCGGCTTCGGCAGAACGGTCACGAGTAGAGAGTGAGACGCTGCCGCTTGTCATCCAGACGGTCGGAGGTTTGTCGGCCGCGGTTGGCGTCATCAGCATCGTGTTGGCGCTTACTGGCACTGTTCCCTGGCTTCTGGGATCAGGTGTCTCCGCGCTTCTTGCGGCGCCCTTTCTTTATGGCTTTGCGGACATCGTGCTCAGCTTGAGAAGGCTGTGCTCAAAGCGTTGACGCAGGCGCTGGAGAAAGATCCATAAGCCGGCTCAATGCCGGCTTTCTAATTGTCGGAAAGTGGGAGTCGATGGCCCTGCCGCCGTTACAGTCGGTATCCCACCGCTGAGGTTTAGTGTTGGCGTGTTCGAACGGGTGGCAGATCCTGAACGGCTACCCGCGACGCCCACTCTTCGGCTTGTTGTGGCACAACGGGTAACTGGAGCACGACCGGAAGGCCCCATGCGGCCCATTGCGGTCCACGAACACGCCCACCTTGCACACCGGGCAGCGCTCTTCGTGGATCGCCGCGCCTGAAATCCCGGTCACCTCCACAACACCTTCCTCCACCAGCTCATCCAGGAATGGCGAGTGCTTCCCCTGCAGGGTGAACATCGCAACCGAGCGTCGCGCACGCGTCAGCGCGACATAGAACAACCGCCGTTCTTCGCTCAGCGGATAGGTATCCCCATCCGGCATTGCCAGCGAAAGCACAGGGTCATCCGCGCGCAGGCTCGGGAAGCTGCGGTTGATCATGCCCGGCAGGATCACGTAGTCCGCTTCGCGTCCTTTCGACCGATGGACCGTGAGGAACTCGACGTCCATCGTGCTGCCGAAGGCCGTCTTCCAATCCGAAGGCACTGCACCCCGATCCGCGCGGTAGCGCCCCAGAACAAAGACCGTCACGCGCCCGTTGCGGCCCTGTGGAACGGCACCGGACAGCAGCTGCTGGTGCAACGTGGCGAGGTATTGGCGAACGCCATCCTGCACCTCCTCACGCCGGTGCATCTGGAACGCCTGCAGCACCGGGCCCATCGCCGGTGTAGTAGAGCGAACCTCCTTGACGATCTGCGCGGGGTTCCTGCTGACGAAGTGACTGGAAGCATCGCAGAGCGCCTGAGGGCAGCGGAATGTCTGCTCGAGCTTCAGTACCTGGCCATGCCCCATCCCCTCGCGGAATCCGGTCATCACCGAAACGTCGGCACCGGCGAAGCGATTGATCGATTGCCAGTCATCGCCCACCGTGAACAGATGGCGGCCCGGTTGGCTGACCAAGGCGCGGCAGAGGCGCGCACGGGCGCGCGATGCGTCCTGGAACTCGTCGGCCATCACCAGTTCGTAGGGTGATTCATAGTGGCCCTGTTCCAGCAGCCCGGCGGCCATGTTGAGCATGTCCTCGAAGTCGATGCTGCGCTCGTCAGCCAGTGCGTTGTCCCAGGCCTGGAAAACCGGCCCTGCGATTTCCAGGAAGCGACGGTGTCGTTCCTTGAACTGATCCTCAGGCATCTGCCGCAGGCGCGCGGCCATATCGTCCAGCGTCAGGCAGTTGCTCTTGGCATGGGCAATGAAGGTGCGCATCAGGCCGATCAGGTCCGCGTCCGGCATCGGCTTGGCGCCTTGATCGGGCAGTTCGCGGTCCGGGTTCGGGTCGAGTTCGATGTCAAACTCGCCAAGCTTCTCTGCGAGGTCCAGCAGGGCATGTCCGCTGCGCAGGCCAAACGAGGTCGTCTCGACAAGGGCCGTGCCGCGCGCCACATGCTGCTGGCGCTTCCAGTGCATCCCTTCGCTGTAGTTGGCAAAGTGCTTCGGCGGTTGGCCATCGGCATCCAGTGCAAAGTGCTCGTGATACAGCCCGGCGTCCGGGTAATAGAAGTCGGGGCGATACTGGCGGTGGGTGTCGGTCGCCGTATCAAATTCGTAGCGGCGCTCGTAGTCATACGTCACGCCGTTGTAGAAGAGCCAGTCGGCGATCACGCACTCTTCCAGGCTCTTTACCCGCTCACCCTGCAGCGTGCGGATATAGGGCGAGCCATCGCGGTCGTAACCATCGGCCTCCATTTGCTCACCGAATGGCGGCAGATCGCGCCCGAACACCAGGCGGAACATGTCCCATTGGGTGCGGAAGTGGGTCGAGCGATCCTTCAGGTCGTCCACCAGTTCGGCCAGCTTGTTGAAGCCGAGCGTCGCGTCGATGGTCCAATCCGGGATGTCGGGCTTGCGCCCTGTGGCTTTGGCGATGATTGCCAGGCCCAGGGCGTGGAAGGTCCGGGCCTCCACCACGGTGTTGCCCATGCCGAGCCGGTCGAAGCATCGCTGCGCGCGCTCTTCCAGCTCCTTCGCGGCGTCCTTGTTGAAGGCGAGCATCACGATCCGTTCGGGTTCGACAAAGCCGCGATCGATGGCATAAGCGGCCTTGGCGACCATCGTGGAGGTCTTGCCAGAGCCAGCGGAAGCGACGACCTGCACGCGGTTGTCGAAGCAGATGACGGCGCGGGCTTGTTCCTCGGTCAGGGGCTTGCTCTCGACCCGGTCCAGGAAGTCCCTGGCAAGCTCCAGTTCGCGTGTGGCCATGGCCGCGTTGGCGTCGGCCCACACGGCGGGCCAGTCCAACTGCCAGTCGTGCAGGGCGTCCAGTGCGGCGCGGTGGACGGGCGAATGCAGGTCCTCGTGTACGTTCTCATCGAGGAACAACCGTTCCAGTTCGTCTGGCTGAAGCGGCAGGGCGGGGCGACCGGCCAGCAGTGCCTGCTGTTGTTCGTGCGTGATCCAGCGGCGGGCGGTGCTACCCCGGTCGGTGAGGGCATCTGCTTCGGCCAGCCACGACTGGATCTGCTCCAGAATCGTGTTGAACAGTGCCCTGCGACCTCGCGTGGTACTCGCAAAGCGTACGTGCTGCAGCGCTGCTGCAAGCCGGGAGGCCTGGCCGTTGGGCAGTCCATCCATGGTCAGCACGCCGTCGTCCTGGGTCTGCAGGGCGACCTTGGCCCAGAAGAGTCCAGGGATGACCTGCACGCGCTCGTCGTCAGCCACGTGCTGCCGGTACTGGCGACCTTCAATCAAAAGCTCGACGTGTTCGCCGTCAAGTCGCAGCTGCCAGTCCGGCGAGCGGGTCACACGTAGGCCCCAGCCCGAGGGGCGCCATTCCATAGACATCCAGATACTGCCTTGCATACGTCAACTGGGCTTGCAGAGCCCTTAGCCCTCCATGATAAGGGGCCTTGACGACGCGCGTGGCCTTTCGTTTCATGGTCGGCCGTACCACCGGATTCATTGACGTAAGCGAAGGCCGTTGCCAGCATGAAGCCTGTGGACGTGGACGCCGCTCATGGAAATCGACTGGAACTGTGTGGGTACCTTGAAGCACACCGTCGGCGGCTACGATATCCGCACGGATGCACTGAAGAGTCTGGTGACCGCTGCAATGCAGGGGCACGAGGGTGATGTCTCGCAGATGCGCATCGAGATGGAAGACGGCGTCGTCCTTCTGCCAGACGAGATCAGGCGCCTGGCACTGGCGCGGAGTCGCATCCGCTAACCGCGCCGTTCGGCACTGGACTCGATTGCCTTGCGGCAACTCCAGGTGCCGGCGCTTGCCAGCACGGAATCACTCGAAGGCGCGGTCCCGCCTTGTGGGAGGCACCTCAATCAGGTCTCCCCGCCGGATCAGCTCATCCAGATCCACGGCCGATGCCGCCAATGCCTCCTGCGCATCGAAATCCCATTTGTTCCTGTACTCACGCCCCAGAAGATCGCAGACCGCCTTGGCGCGCTGGTAGGCATCGTTCTTCGCGCCATCCTGCATCAACTCATCGCGATGGATCTGGCAGAGCATCAGCTGGTGTGCGTCTTCACCGCGCTCGCGCTCCCAGGCAATGTCGGGCAGGCCGGAAAGAGCGGTCGCAAGTGCGAGTGCAGTCATTGACATGGCGGTGTCCACAGTCGGCGGAAACCTGAGCGTATGCGAGCGGCAGTGGCAAGCGACCACCGCCGCCCGCATGGTTTCACGACGTGTTCACCATTCGTCGCCGGATGGAATGCGCTGGGGAAACTTCCTCAAGCATTCACATCCACGACAATCCGCCCGCGCACCCTGCCCGGAATGATCTGCTCGTAGACCTCAAGCACGTCGGCAAGCCCAATCAGCTGCACCGTGCTTTCCAGCTTCTGCGGATCCAGGTCGGTGGCAAGCCGGTCCCACGCACGTTGGCGAACGTCCTGCGGCGCATTCACCGAATCTATGCCCGCAAGGGTCACGTTGCGAAGAATGAAGGGCAGCACCGAGCCGTGCAGTGCATCGCTCTGCGCCAGTCCACAGGCGGCGACGGCACCGCGGTATTTCGTCTCGGCAATCGCGTTGACAAGGGTAGGGCCACCCGCCACGTCCACCACGCCGGCCCAGCGCTCGGCGCTCACCGGCCGGTCGCGCGGCTTTGAAAGCTGTGCGCGATCGATGATCTCGGCCGCGCCCAGGCTGTGCAGGTACTCGGCGTGTTCCAGGCGTCCGGTGGCGGCCACCACGCGATAGCCCAGCTTTGAAAGGATTGCCACCGCGATCGAACCGACGCCACCGTTGGCGCCGGTCACCAGCACATCGCCCTTGTCGGGCGTCACCCCGGCATGTTCCAGGGCCAGCACGCACAGCATGGCGGTGTAGCCGGCGGTACCGATGGCCATGGCATCGCGGGTGGTCAGGTTGCCGGGAATCCTGTTGAGCCATTCGCCTCGCACGCGGGCGCGCTGTGCCAGGCCGCCATGGTGGCCCATGCTCAGGTCCCAGCCATTGAGTACAACGCGGTCGCCTGGCTTGAAGTCGGGCGTGCTGGATTCCAGCACCACGCCTGCCAGATCGATGCCGGGAATGAGCGGGAACTTACGGATGACCGGACTCTTGCCGGTGAGGGCAAGCGCATCCTTGTAGTTGAGTGTGGAGTACTCGACCTGCACCAGCACGTCGCCGTCCATCAGGTTGGCATCATCGAAATCGACCAGTTCCGTGGATACGCCGTCGTTCGTTTTGCGGGTCAGCAGTGCCTTGAAACTCATGGTGGGGGCTCACGTTCAGTGGATGCGCCCATGCTAGGCTCGCACCGTTATCGCAACAAGAACGATGATTTTCCGTAGGTACTATGGTTTTCCGGAGTATTCATGCGTAGCAAGCGTTGGGACGGCAAGAGCGGATGCGCCGTGGAGGTCACGCTGTCGGTGATAGGGGGCGTGTGGAAGCCCGTCATCCTCTTTCATCTGGTGACGGGCAAGCGGCGTTTCATGGAACTGACGCGGCGGGTGCCCAATGCCACCCAGTCCATGCTCACCAGCCAGCTGCGTGAACTGGAAGCCGATGGCGTGGTGATCCGCCACGTGTACCCGGAAGTGCCGCCGAAGGTGGAGTACGAGCTTTCCGAGTTCGGCCGCACGCTGGTGCCGGTGCTGCTGGCGATGCGCGAGTGGGGTGAAACCTATCGCGGCCATGGAAGCACGGACAGCGACGGCTGAGACCTGGAGTGGAGCGCCGAAGCAATAACCGCAGCACCTCAGGCAGCGCATGAGCGCCGCCTGGCTCCATGAAGGGCTGCGATGCGGTTCCTGTTCCGTTGACGCCCGGTTGCCTATAGTGCCTCTGGAACCCTGCAATGGAATGCCCATGCACGTGATGTCCCCCAGCCGTTGCCTGACGCTTGCACTTGCCATCGCAGTGAGTGCCAGCGCGTGTGCGCGGCCGCCGTCCACCGAACACGAAAGGAATCCCGCCATGTCCGGCGCAACGCAGACCGGCCGCACGATCAACGGTCACACCTATACCGATGCCCCCGTGGACGTGAAGCTGGGGCCGAACATTTTCCGCATCCCGGCCAACTACCTGGACAGCCAGATCGCACCGTGGCCGGGCGAGGGCGTGACGCTGGTCATCGAGTGGCCGGACATGACGCCGACGCCGCCGGGCGCCCGGGCGAATCCGCGTACGAATGATTTCCGGAAGGAGATTCCCATTCGGATCAACTACGTCGATCGCGTCCCCGTTGAAACACTGCTTTCAAGGCTGTCGTCAAATGAAGCCATCACGGAGGAGGGCTCTGTGGAAAGGGAGGATCCCAGGGACCGTCTCGATCAACGCGTTGCACAGCCGGAGACCTTGGGCCTGACGCCCTATGCAATCGATGAGGCGAAGATGGTGGTGTACGCGAAGAAGTATGAGGCGCGGTACGGAAAGCCGCCTGTGCGCAATCCCGCCTACGAAAGAGACTGGTATATCGCACGTCAGGGCGACGGCCGGATCAGCTCGTTCATCAAATGTGACGGCGAGGAATTCCGACGCGACGGCGTGCGGCTGGAGGGGCGCGAGGTGATCAGTGAGCCTGGGGAAGTGGCAGCGGGCTGCGTTCATTACTTCGTGGACATCGACAACAAGCTGTCCGTCAGCCTGGACTACAAGAGAGCGTTTCTGAAGGACTGGAAGCGCATGGAAGAGGCCGTCAGGGACGTCATCGCGCGCACCCGGTCCAAGTGATCAGTGATTCAAGGAAGAGAAGGGGCAGGGTATGAGTGGATTGACAGAACGGGATCTGAGCGTCCTTGGCAGCTATGCGAGAGACGGCAACCGCGAGCTTTACTGGAACTACCTGTCGCAACTGCCGGGAGCCGATGGATACGGGACACTGGCACTGGGTGTTGTACGCAATGACAGCCTGCCGGGACGCGTCGCGAACGCGTATGCACAAAGCTACGCGAAGACCCAGCAGGACGAGGGGTCCCGGTTTTCAAATGCACAGTTGACGGAGCGGCAATGGGAGTCCTTTGGGCAGACCCTGCTCGAAAGAGATCTTGAGTTGCGGCAGCAGTGGATGAACGAGCGCCGTCCAGACCTGGCACTGAATCTTCCCGGCAAGGATGTGATGCTGGCTCACGACCGGGCATTTGAACGGCATGAACTTGATCCCAACTGCTGGACGCCGCGCGTGTTGCTGCAGGCGGCTGAACAGAAGAGCGGCCCCGCGAAGCTGGAACAGATCTGGACCAACATGCTCAACAACGACTACGCGGGCGGTCCACGCGTAGGCAACACCAGCGTCGATGCCGTCAGCCAGATGGGATGGACGAAAGGTGGCCAGTACCTGACCCGGTTGAGCGTGCTGGAAGCCACCCAGGCGCTGGAGGGCCGCTCGGCGGTCGATCCGAATGTCATCGGTGGCAACAGCTACTACGCGATGTACTTCGAAGCGGACAGGAAGTGGGCCAGTATCAGTGCGGGCGGCGGCCACATGTCGATGCGCGAGATCACCGATCCGGCCCGTATCGCCGAACTCAACGACGCGCGCGAGGTTCGTCTGGAACGGCAGGAAAAACGTACCCAGTTCCACCCGGACGACCCGTACCGGACCATTACCCGCAGCCCGCTTACCGCAGCCGTGGACGAAGTGCCGGATCCCTCGCAGGCACCGACCCGTCTGGCCGACATTGGTCCTGGCCACCGTGAGTACGCATTGATGCAGCAGGTGCGCGAAGGCGTGGCCGCGATCGATGCCAGCGCGGGACGGACCCACGATGAGAACAGCGAGCGCCTTGTGGCGAGCGTGATGGCATTGGCGCGCCACAACCAGCTCGAACGTGCCGACCATGTGCTGCTGGGCGCGCAGACCGCCGATCAGCCGGCCGGCCGCAACGTATTTGTGGTGCAGGGTGAGTTGAATGATCTGGCGCATCTCCGGGCCTCCATGCCCACGGACAGGGCGGTGCAGACGCCGGTCGAGCAGTCACTGCAGGCCATGCGGACAGTCGGTGCGGATCGTGAACAGGCACACGCGCAGCGCCAGCAACAGGAGATCGATGTGCAGGCACGCGACACCCCGGCCATGCGCATGGGCTAGGGTCCCGGCTTGCCGCAGCCCCGCCTCGCGTGCCCGGACCGCCGCCTCGATGCTCTGCACCCGCCGTGTTCCACGGCCGCGTGGGCGTGTTTGGCTTGAACCCGGAAGTGCCGGCTGCCGCGACGGTGGTCGTGGCGAAGATCGACCGGATGACGCGTAAGGGTGAGTATCCGGACGTTGCATGCGGCACCGGGACGCTACTTCGCCGGGGCGTCTGCTGCCTGCGCGGCCACCATGGCCTGCTGCATTTCCTTCAGCGACAGATAGCCATCGCCATCAGTATCCAGCCCCGCGAAATACTTCGCGATTTCCGGCACCACCGCGGCTTCCTTCCTGCTGCTCCCCCTCGGTGTCCAATACAGCGATGCCCCTCGGAAGGGGCATCGCTGGGGCTTACGGCGTTGTCTTCGCTTGGCGCGGATCGGCAATGATGCGCGAGGGCGATCCATACAGCACCAGGACCCGCATGCCGGTGCTGAACACCGGATCGGGGCCCTGCACAACCGTCATCAGGTTGCCGTTCTCCGTCTGCACCACGTACTCCAGACCTTGGGCCTTGGAAAGTGCGCGTTCGGAAGCGGCACCGGCAATCGCGCCCACAACCAGGCCGCCGATGGCGCCAATGGCGGCCGCCTGATCGCTACCGCCAATGGTCGAGCCGGCGACGCCGCCAGCAGCTGCGCCTGCGACGGCGCCGCCACCTTGGCTGCCGTCGATACTTACCGGGCGAACACTGATGACCGTACCGCCGACAGTCCGATTGACCTGTCCCACCGAACCGATGGAGTAGCTGTCGGTTCGCACGTTGGGCGCGCAGGCCGTCAGCATTGCGGCAACAGACGCACCCAGCAGCAGGCGCTTCACGGCGCTTCCTGCTTGTTCGGGAACATCGGCTTGGTGATGTCCACGGTCTCCAGCGCCTGCAGGAACTGGGCGATGTTGTTCTGCGCCGAGCGGCTGATTGACTCGCGAGCGCGGATGACACCGGCAAAGGCATAGTTGAACGGTACTTCGCCGGAGGCGCTGACATCCTGGGTGTATACGATGCTGCCGGTGGCGCGATCGATCAGCTCATACCGGGCGATCGTCTTGGTGGTCATCGAGGCGCCGAAATTCGGAATGTCGATGGCCAGGATCTTCACCGAAAGGCTCAGCTTCACCGGCGCGTCGTCACGGAAGACCGCCATCTTGTTCAACGCTTCGGTCAGCGCGTTCTGCCACATCTGCGGCACTTCGTGCTGGGCCTGCGCCGGAATCTTGCCCTTGGCCTCGTCCGGGCGGGCCAGGGTAACGGTCAGCGACTTCAGCTCACCGTCGATCTTCTTGCTGCTGACCCCGACGTTGGGAACCGAGAAATTGAGCGGAGGATTGGTGGTGCAACCCGCCAGCGACGCAGCGAGGATCGCTGCGAACAGGAACTTCTTCATCCATTTTCCCCTGTGATTACGTTGAAACATCCATGGTGAATCGTGTTTTCGTCCGCAACGTCGATGCTGTGCTTCAGCGGTCGCATGAAGGCGTGGCTGACTGCGCGCAAGGATACCTGAATTGGGGCGGTCTGCTATCTGGCATCCCCAGCGCTCAAACCGGCCTCCGGGCGGGCGCGTGTTACCAGGGTAATCAGGCGAACGCCTGTGAGAGCGGACGGCTGCAGGTTGCTGCCTGGCACTGACCGCGGCCCAACGGCATCTTGCTGCAAGTGTGTGCAGCTTGCCGGCCCACGGGCTGGAACTCACTGACCTGTTCGTTCTGGCAGGCGGCGAGCAGGGGCAGCAGCACCCATGGCAACGAGCGCTGCAGTAGGGTGCGGACCCGTGTCATTGCATCAGGCCTCATCCATGGGACGGGTCATTGGGTCATGCCGGGTGCAGCCAAGCGCGGGCTTGCAAGCGCGCCCTTGGCGCTACGGAACGACGGCTCAGAAGCTGTATGCCGCCTGCAGATACACCCGCCGCGGCTCACCGGGGAAATGCCCGTTGCGTTCGATGAAGCCACTGGCCGCGTACACCTTGTCGAACAGGTTCTTGACGTTGGCCTGGAACTGCCACTGCCTCCACGTGGTCTTCCAGCTCATGTCGAATACGGTGTAGGCCTTGACCGTCTGCCCATCCAGGCTGACGCGCTCGCCGACGTGATCGGCGCCAAAGCCAATGGCGGAATTGATCGCCGGCAGGTCATAACGCGTCCACACGCCCAGCGTGTTGCGCGGCGCGTTGGCGAATCGGTCGCCGGAGGCGTTGGTGATGCCACTCGGGCCGGCGTCCTTCACCCGCGCATCGTTGTAGGCATAGGTCAGGTTCAGCACCCAGCGCTCGGTGAGATCGGCCAGAAGGTCCAGCTCCATGCCGGTGCTGCGCACCAGGCCCAGCGCGGCCAGCTGGTTCACGCCACCGATCACCTCGCCGGTGGCCTGCACGATGTTGCTTCGGTCGATCCGATAGGCCGCCATGTTCAAAGTCACACGGTCGGCCAGCAGCGACTTCATGCCCACTTCCCACTGCTTGCTGCGCTCGGCATCGAACGGTCCGCCAGCGGCCGGGTTCTGGTTGGCGGCACTCTGTGGCACGAAACCACTGGCGACGTTGGCGTAGACATTCAGGCCCTCGCGTACGGTGAACGTGCTGCCCAGCCGCCAGCTGAGATCGTTGCCAGCCACACTGCTGCCACTAATGCGATCCGCATCCTTGAAGCCATCCCAGCGCAGCCCGGCCAGCACATGCCAGCGTGTGCCCAGTGCCAGTTCGTCCTGCAGGTAACCGCCATAGCGCTTGCTGCGGGTTGAGGTGCTGCGCCAGGGCAGGGCGGCCACGTTGTAGTCGTGCCAGGTACTGGCGCCATACACGGGATTGAACAGGTCGATGCCGCGCACCGGCCCGGCACCACGCGCAAGGTCAGTGCTGTTCGCGGTCTGTGCGGTGAAATCCGCATCCAGCTGGTACACATCGGCGCCGAACAGCACCTTGTGCTCAACCGTGCCGGTGGCCACCCGCCAGACGGCATTGCCGTTGGCAGTGAATGCTTCGTTGTCGCGTATCTGGTTGCGCAGCTGGCGTGTCATCCACTCGGCCACGCCATCGCGGTCACGATCGATCAGGCCCATCGGCTCGTGGTACATCTGGTGTTCGTTGTTGCTGAACCAGCGGGCGGCGAAGTCCAGGTCCAGAGTGTCGCTCGGCGCGAAACGGTACTGCGCCAGCGCCACTTTGGCGCGCATGTCGAGGAAGTCGCTGGCCTCGTTGTGGTTCCAGCGGCGGTCGGTCAGGAACGTGCCTGCATCGTTGACCGGTACGCCACGCAGGCGGTTGCCGCCAAGGTTCTGGGTGATGTCGGTGAACTGCAGCACCAGTTCGCCGGTCTGGCCAACGTCGAAGGCCAGCGAGGCGTCGCCGATCACGCTCTCGCTGTCGGTGTTCCAGCGCACGCCCTCTTCACTGTCAGCATAGAGCCCGGCGCGATAGCGTACGCTGCCGACGGCATTCAACGGCCCGGTACCCTCGATCGATCCGGCACGGAAGTCCTTGTCCCCCAGCTGGACCTCGATGCGGTGTTCGGCGCTGGCTTTCGGCTTGCGGGTCACGTAGTTGATGACACCGCCCGCATCACCACCGCCATACAGCGCACCGGCCGGCCCCTTCAGCACTTCCACGCGCTCGATGTTGAACAGCTGCGGCACCGAAAATCCTGCATACGGGTCGCCACGCAGACCGTCATACAGCACGTTCTCCTGGCGGAAGCCGCGCAGGGTCACCCCGGCATAGCTGAAATAGCTGATACCGCTGATGCTGCGATAGAGGTCGGTCACCTGACGCGCGGCCTGGTCGTCGATCAGTTCGCGCGGGATGACCTGGATCGACTGTGGGACCAGCTCCAGCGGTGTATCCGTGCGGGTGCCGACCGCGGCATCGTCCACCCGGTACAGGGTTTGCGCACGTCCGCGGACCTCGACCTTGTCCAGGTCCTTGGGTGCGGCAGCCGAGGGCTCGGCAGCATGGGCGAGGGTTGCCAGGGGCAGGGTCAGTGCCAGGCACAGGGTGCGTTGCAGGGGCGTGGGGAGGGGCATTGGGAGAGGAGTATGTTTCTGCAAATGAGAAAGATTAGCATTTGCGACACCCGAAGCCTATTCCCCGAATGCGCTATGGACGCGCGCCGGGGTCCGTATAGGGGGTGCCCGCCAGGGCCACCAGTACCCCGGTGGCACCGCGCACGATCAGCTGCAGCATGGCCTCGCGCGGGTCCTCGCCCTGCAGCTGGCTCGCCAGTCCTTTCTCATAGGCCGCCACCATCGATGCCAGCAGCATGGCCGCGCCCAATCGCGCTTCGGCGTCATGTCCGGGCCGGCCGGCAGCGAGGGCCATCAATCCCGCCAGATCGTCAGTCAACTGCGCCTGCAGCCGTCGCGCGTGCGCGACCAGCACCGGGCTCTCCGCCACGGTGCCCCAGAAGGCGGCAGCGCCGGCATTGATGCGCAGCAGCGGATGGCCAGCCTCCAGCAACTCGCGCACGAGTGACTGGAAGGCCGCCAGCGGGGTCAGGCTGCTGCGCGCCATCATGCCCTCGCGAAGCAGTGTGCGCGCCTCCTCATCCCGGTCGAACACCAGGTCTTCCTTGCTGGCGAAGTAGTTGAAGACCGTCTTGCGTGAGACGCCTGCGGCTTCGGCGATCTCGGACATGGAGACGGCCTCGAAGCCACGCCGGATGATCAGCTCGGTGGCGACGTCCGAAATCGCTTGTCGGGTCTCGGCCTTGCGTTGTTCGCGACGGCCTGGTGGCGGGGTCATGGGCGGTTCACATGTGAAAACGTACACCGAGTGTAACATTTGACCCGCCAAAGCGCCGGCCCGGCGCTCACAAGGAATCCCCATGCTGTACGACGTCGTCATTGCCGGTGCTGGCCCGGTTGGCTTGTTCCTGTCCTGCGAACTGGCCCAGGCCGGGTGCTCGGTCCTGGTGCTGGAACAGGCCGGGTCCGCCGGTTCGCCGTTGAAGCGCCTGCCATTCGGGCTGCGCGGCCTGAACGCCCCCACGCTGGAGGCGCTGGATCGGCGCGGCCTGTTGGACGCGGTCGCCGCGACACAGGTGCTCAAGCCTGACAAGGGGGCGCCGCCGCCCGGCACCGCCCATTGGCTGGCGCAGCCGCGTGCGTTGGGTGGGCACTTTGCGGGTATTCCATTTGCGTTGGACGATGTGGACCAGACGCGCTGGACCTGGCGCCTGCCGACGCCGGTGGGCACCCAGATGGCGGTGGAGCTGCAGGCCCTGGAAGCGGTGTTGGCCGAACGTGCCATTGCGCTGGGCGTGCGCATCGAACGCGGGCGTGCGGTAAAGGCGGTGGATGCGCACGAGGCGCAGGTTGCCGTGCACACCGGCTCGGGCATGGTCCACGGCCGCTGGCTGGTCGGTTGTGATGGGGCCCGCAGCACGGTACGCAAGCAATCGGGCTTCCTCTTTGCTGGAACCGGGCCGGAGTTCACCGGTTACACGCTGCTGGTCGAACTGGCAGATGGGTGTGTACTCACACCGGGCCGACAGTTCACCGATCACGGGATGTGCAATTTCAACCCGCCAGGCATGCTGGCGCTGGCCGACTTCGACGGTGGCGCGGGCCATCGCACGCCACTGGACCGGCACACCGCGCAAGCGTTGCTGCGGCGGGTGTCTGGCCGCGAGGCAACGATCACTGCATTGCACCTGGCCACGACATGGACCGATGCTGCGCGCCAGGCGACGGCCTATCGCAGCGGCCGTGTGCTGTTGGCAGGTGATGCCGCGCACATGCATTCGCCGTTGGGCGGCCAGGGACTGAACCTCGGCATCGGCGATGCGATGAACCTCGGTTGGAAACTGGCCGCCGTGGCGCGGGGCAAGGCCGATGAGGCGCTGCTGGACAGCTATCAGGCTGAGCGCCATCCAGTGGCCGCCAAAGTACTGGACTGGTCGCGCGCACAGGTTGCGCTGATGCGTCCCGGCGACGGTTCGCGCGCGTTGGCAGCGATCATGGCCGACCTGGCTGGCACCCGCGATGGGGCCACGTATCTGGCCGAGCGGATCTGGGGTGTTTCGCAGCAGCTGGATCTTGGCGGAGAGCACCCGCTGGTCGGCAGGAGCGCGCCTGACTTCCGGCTGGCCGATGGTCGCCGCCTGGGCGAACTGCTGAGAACGGGGCGGGGGGCGTTGCTTGTTTTCGCCCCGGCGTCCTGGTCGCCGCAGCATGGCCAACGCTGGCAGCTTCCCGTCGCCTGCGCCGCAGATACTGGCGATGCGGCATCGGGTCTGGGGGCGGTGCTGGTGCGCCCGGATGGCATCGTGGCCTGGGCCTGCGGCATAGGAGGGGATATGTCCGGCCTCGATTCAGCGCTTGCTTCCTGGACCGGTCCGACGCGGTGATCTGCCGGCTAAAGCGCAGTCACCATCGTCTGCGAGCGACAGCTGGCCTCGGTCATCACAGAGGCCAGCTGCTTCAGTGAATAGGGCTTGCGCAGCAGCGTGAAACCATGGCCTGGATCGCGGGCCAGCAATTCGCTGTAGCCACTGGTGAGAATGATCGGAAGGTCGGGCAGGCGGCTGCGGATGGTGCGGGCCAGATCCAGCCCATTGGTCCCAGGCATGACCACGTCGCTGAACACCACATGGAAACGCGCAGCGTCGCGCTCCAGCTCCGCCAGTGCTTCGTCGGCATTGCGCGCGAGTACGACGTTGTATTCAAGCTCGCGCAGCGCCCCGACTGCAAACTCGGCCACATCCACGTTGTCTTCCACCACCAGCACGCACAATCCGTGGCCATGCAGCAGTCCCGGTTGCGCGGTCGGCGGCTCGATGGAGGCGTTTGCCTGCGCCAGCGGCAGATACAGCGTGAAGCGCGTACCTACACCGGCCTGACTCTGTACGTCCACTTCGCCCTCGGACTGCTTGACGAAACCGAACACCTGGCTGAGGCCAAGCCCGGTGCCCGCGCCCACTCCCTTGGTGGTGAAGAAGGGCTCAAAGATCCGGTCCACCATGGACGGATCGATACCGGCACCGGTGTCGCTGACGCTGATCGCAGCGAAATTGCCTTTCATCGGCGCCGCGAACCGCACGGAAGGCACCGATGTCAGCTGTTCCACATCGATCGTCACCCTGCCGTGGCCGTCGATGGCATCGCGCGCGTTCACCGCGATGTTGATCAGTGCGGTGTCGAGTTGGGTCCGGTCCAGCAGTACCGGCAACGGGGCGTCAGGCAGGTTCACCGAAACGGAGATGCGGGCACCCAGCACTGTGGTGATGATGTCTGAAAGCGCGCGTACGCTCTCGCAGAGGTCGAACACCTGTGGCGACAGGCTTTGTCGGCGCGAGAACGCCAGAAGCTGGGCGGTCAGGCGAGTGGCGCGGTCAGCGGCGGTTTCGATGGCCTGTACATAGCGCAGGCGCGCATCTTCGGCCGGCCAGGTATGCAGCAGCATGTCCACGGAACCGGTGATGACCTGCAGCAGATTGTTGAAGTCGTGGGCAACGCCGCCGGTCAGCTGGCCGATGGCCTCCAGCTTCTGCGACTGCCGCAGCTGTTCGCGGGCGCGTACCAGTTCAAGGTGGGCCTCGCGTGCCTGCTCGGTGATGGCTGCTACCTGGCGAGTATGCCGGTCGCGCTCGATCACCCGTTCGGTCTGCTCGCTGACGACACAGATGATGCCGGCCACGCCTCCGCAACCGGCACGCAGCGGCGAGTAGGAGAACGTCCAGAATGTCTCGCGCAACGTGCCATCACGGTCCATCATCAACGGCAGGTTCTTGAAACTGCGGCTTGTGCCGCCGAAGGCATCGTTGACAGCATCCACGACGTCGGCCCAGACATCCGCCCAGACGTCTTCCAATCGGCTGCCCATGGCACCGTGCAGCTTGCCGCCCAGCATCGGAAGATAGGCGTCGTTGAAGAAGAACGCCTTGTTGTCGCGGCCCCATGCGATCCACAGCGGCTCCGGAGAATCCAGGATCATCGCCAGCAGAGCGCGAAGTTCGGGCGGGGCGTCGGTGGCGTCGGCCGAACGGGCCCAGTCGCTGTCCTGCAGCAGTCGGTAGGCGAGTTGATCAGGTGCCGAGACAGGTAGCGGGAAGGGATGCATGGCCGTGCGCGAAGAAAGGTGCCGCAGCTTAGCCGAGGTGATGTCATTGCGCCCTGCACAGGTCCTGCGGCCTGTCTTTGATCGGCCCTTCGCGGCGGTCGAAGGTCCTCGCGCGGCGTCCTCTGGTTGCACCGCCATCTCCGCGCCAACAGCCTGCGTCGCGGCTGCCCGGATCTGCGGCCTCAGACACCCAGAAGCGAATTCACCTGCCAATCGGCAACCCGCGCATGGCTCACCGCCTGATGACTGCCGCATCCGTCGCAGCGGAACAAGGCACCGCCCGGCAGCTGGACCAGGTTGTCTTCGCTGGCCGAGCGGGTTTCCGAACAATGCCGGCAGATGACAGTGAGCGCCGTAATGCGCTCGACCCCGCCAGACAAATCGAACACAGCTTCGAAGGCATGGATGACAGGGTGACCAGTGGCCGGCATCGGGAGAGTCGTCGTGATGGGAAGGCCTTATCCTGCCCTCCCGATCGTGACGGACGGGTCATCCGCATGCATTGGAACGATCAAGATGCCAGGCGGCTCAGAGATCCTTCTTCTTGCCGCTCAGGTCGATCGGCCTGTCGCTGCCCTTGCGCTCGCTAGACCACACTTCCATGCTCTTGTTGCAGCGGCTTTCGCGGGCAGCCACTTCGCGCGGCAGGTCCTTCAGGTGCGGCGATTCCTGGCAGGCCTGGTGCATGTTGCTGTCGTCATAGGTGGCACAGGCGCTGAGCGAAGCCAGGCCAACGGCGGTGAGGGAGGCGCGAAGCAGGGGCTGCAGGGTCATGGGGAGGTCTCGGGTGGTGCCGGGCTGGCCATGGAATTCAAATCCGTGACCCGGGCACGCACAATCCGTCCGACCGCGCTTGTTATTTTATAACAGATACGCGATAGTCCCGCGCCTGCTGCCTCAGGCGACGCAGATCAACAGGATCATGCTCAGCGCCAGCATCAGCACGAATATGCGCCGGCTCAGTGCCAGGCAGGCCAGGCAGGCGGCCAGTGCCCAGGCAGCCAGCAGCGCGCAGGCCAGCAGCCACAGCCCGATCACGATCAAGGATCCACTGGCCGGTGCGGACAGTGCGATCGCCTTGAACAGCGTCACGCCCAGCACACTGCCGAGTACGCCCGCCTGCAGGGCGATGGCATCGTGACGGGCAGGGGCGGGCGGGTGGTGCATGTCGGCGGTGTTCGTTCGCTGCGAGGAAGGCGCAGCCACTGTGCCCGACCGCATATCCACGCCATGTGTTTTTCGCGCACGCGATGCGCAGCCGGCGCGGGCCTCAGTCGAACTCGCCCTCGGCCGATTCCAGCCGTTGCCGGTAGGCCGCCCGATGCTGGTACAGGCGTTGGCACTCGGCGGACCGGTGAATCCGGCTGGCCGGTTCGTTGGCCACGGCGTCGCACATCCTTGTGATGTGGTTGCTGGATGCCAGTTCGGTCACGAAGAACACGGCGGTGATGCCGGTACCGAGCAGCACGACATAGAGCAGGCGGCTGAGCCAGCGCGTGCGCTTGCGCTCGAAGTGCTGCTGGAGGGTCAGGTCGAAGCGGATGATGCTGAGCACGATCCAGATGATCGCGACCAGGAAGCAGAGCGTGGGCAGCAGGCCTCGCCAGATTCCTGCTTCGTATACCGACTCGCTGTAGTGGACTGCTGCCCCGGCACCGGCGATGGCGATCGCCAGTGCCCAGTTGCGGCCAAGCGAGAGCAGGTCATCGAGCAGCTTCTCGCGGTTCCTGGTCGATCCTGCTGCCACGTGGGTTCCATCTCCATGCTGCGACCGGCGGCGGAACTGCCGCCGATCCTGCAGATGGTGGAGCATCGGTGCGGTGATGAGAAGACCGCGCGGCTCAATGTGCGATGACGCGGGCGCCGATCCAGCGTCGGTAGCGGCGGGTCCGACACTTCGCGGCCGCCTGTGCCAGCAGCAGTGCCCATACCGGCGAGACCGTGGGTGCGGTGGGGCGGCGCCGGCTCAACCGGCCCAGCTGATACTTCACTGCGGCCATGTGCGCACTGGCCGCCAGCGGCTTGCTGCGCCAGTTGATGTTGCGCAGTGTCGGCACCGGGTCGCGGCCCTGCTGCCAGTGCTGCGGCAGATCCGGCTCGATCGCCAGCGCCGTGGCGATGCCGACCATGGCCACGCCGCTGGCCAGCACCTGCTCTGCCACTTCGCGGCGGCGGATGCCACCGGTGACCATCAGCGGCATCGTTGCCACCGTAGCGATCTCGCGTGCGAATTCGAGGAAGTACGCTTCGCGGGCCACGCTGCGTTCGTCGCGTGCGGCGCCGGTCATGGCCGGTGCTTCATAGCTGCCGCCGGACAGTTCGACCAGATCCACGCCGAGGGGCGCCAGCATCTGCACCACTGCGCGCGCGTCCTCGGGCGAAAAACCGCCGCGCTGGAAGTCGGCGGAGTTGAGTTTCACCGCCACCACGAACGTGGGCGCCACGGCCGCGCGCACACCCTGCACGATCTCCAGCAGCAGGCGCGCACGGTTCTGCAGGCTGCCACCCCAGCGGTCATCGCGGCGGTTCGATAGTGGTGACAGGAACTGGCTGAGCAGGTAGCCGTGCGCCGCATGGATCTCCACCCCGCTGAAACCCGCGCGCTCGGCCAGCTCGGCACTGCGGATGAAGCGCGCGATGACCGAGTCGATGTCGTCCTCGGTCATCGCCTTGGGCGGTGCGAACTGCTTGGACAGCGCGCCCATCTGCAATGCGACGGCTGACGGCGCGAGCGCAGGCTGGCCAAGTGCGGCCGGCATCTGCCGCCCCGGGTGATTGATCTGCATCCACATCTGCGCGCCCCGCGTGCGGGCAGTGTCCGCCCAGGCGGTGAAGCGGTCGAGGTGGCGGTCGTCCTCCAGTACCACGCCACCGGGCCCGGTCATGGCGCGCCCATCGACCATCACATTGCCGGTGATGATCAGTCCGGCGCCACCGTCGGCCCAGCGCTGGTACAACTGCAGCAGTGCTTCGGAGGGGGCGTGGTCGACGTCGGCCATGTTTTCTTCCATCGCCGCCTTGGCGATGCGGTTGCGGATGACGGCACCGGAGGGCAGTGCCAGGGGCGAGAACAGCGACATCGGACAGCTCCAGGACAGGGGAATGGCGCTACGCTAACCTTCAAGTTTGATTGAAGGTCAACAGGTTCCGATGTCGAGGATTCAGGCAGATGAAGATCGGTGAGCTGGCAAGCCGCACGGGCCTGGCAGCGTCGCGCATCCGCTTCTACGAGGAGGCGGGGTTGCTGGCGGCCCAGCGGCAGGCCAACGGCTACCGTGACTACCCCGAGCAGGCGGTCCTGCTGCTGGAGCTGATCACCGGTGCCCAGCGTGCCGGTTTCAGCCTGGAGGAGATACGCGCCCTGCTGCCACCGGACATGGGCCAGTGGCAGCACGACGCATTGATCACGATGCTGCAGCAGAAGGTGGCCGACATCGAGGCGCTGCAGTTGCGGCTGGCACAGAGCCGGGAGCACCTGCTGGCCCTGATCGAGGACATCCAGGCACGACCGGAGGGCATCGACTGCGCGGCCAACTCGCGGCGGGTGCTGGAGCGGGTCAAGCGCGGTGAGCTGGCGCGACCGACGCTGGCGGCCGGCGACACAGCATTGCTGCGGCCGGATCGCCGCCGCCGCGCGGGCGGCAGCTGACGATCCGACGCGAAGGTCAGTGGCTGCCCACGCCGGCTGCCTTGCGCTTCTTGTCCAGCATCACCGCCACGCACCACAGCAGCAGGCCGCCGATCGCGGTGGCCGCACCGACATAGCCGGTGCTGGCCGGGCTGAAGCCGGCACTGATCGCCATGCCGCCCAGCCACGGGCCGAGGGCATTGGCGGTATTGAAGGCGGCATGGTTGGAGGCGGCGGCCAGGGTCTGCGCTTCGCCGGCCACGTCCATCAGGCGCGTCTGCAGTACCGCCGCCAGCGCGCCCATCGTGCCCACGGTGATGATCATCGGGCCGATGGTCCACACCGATTGCGCGGCCAGCGGATACAGCAGAAGCATCACGATCGACCACAGCAGCACCACTGCAGCGGCCTTGAAGTGGAACTTGTCGACCAGCCAGCCACCGGCGATGTTGCCGATGATCGCGCCGATGCCGAATACGCCCACTGCCAGCGGCATCCAGGATTCGGCCACGCCGGTGACCTGCACCAGGGTCGGCGCCAGGTAGGTGAACACGCAGAACATGCCGGCGAAGCCAACGGCACCGATCGCCAGCGCCAGCCACACCTGGGTGGTGTTGAAGGCGCGCAGTTCGCGCATCGGCGAGGTGCGAACTTCGTCCGGATCCGGCAGCAGGAAGCGCGCGATCATCGCCACGGTGGCGATGGCCAGCACGCTGACCAGGGCGAAGGCGGTACGCCAGCTCAGCTGCTGGCCCAGCCAGGTGGTCAGCGGATTCCCGACCAGGATCGCGATCGACAGGCCCAGCAACACGCGCGACATCGCCTGGCCGCGCTGGCCGGCCGGGCTGATCGCGGCGGCCACCAGCATCGCCACGCCGAAGTAGGCGCCATGCGGCAGGCCGGCGACGAAACGCGCAATGAGCATCGTGCCGTAGTTTGGTGCCAGCGCGCTGGCCAGGTTGCCGACGGCATAGAAGCCCATCAGTGCCAGCAGCAGCTTGCGGCGCGGGAAGCTGGCGCCGACGAAGGCGAGGATCGGGGCGCCGACCACCACGCCGATGGCGTAGGCGCTGATCAGGTGGCCGACCTGGGTTTCGGAGATCGACAGGCCGCGGCTGATCTCCAGCATCAGGCCCATGCTGGCGAATTCGCTGGTGCCGATGGCGAAGCCGCCCAGGGACAGGGCAAGGATGATCAGGGTGCGCTGACGGGGCGTCAGCCGCGCAGCCAGGGAAGAGTTGGGGCTCATGCGGGGCGCGATGGGGGCGGGGAGCCGGTCATTGTACTGCTGCACCGCAGCAAGGGCAGCAGCACTCAGGGTAAATCAGCGTTTGATCGGTGACACGTTCGCCCACCCCGCCACCGCGCTGCGCGATCAGATGCCCAGCGCCGCCCGGGCGTGCGCATACTTGCCGCGCAGGCGCCCGGCCGTCGCCGCGTCGAGCATCGCCAGGCGCTGCGGATCGGCGTTGTCCTCCAGATCGGCCTGCTTCACCTTCAGTGCCAGCGGGTGGGCGGCAATGCGCGCGTAGTAGCTGTCCGCGTCGGGGGCCGCGTCGCGGTTGAGCAGTTGCACCGCCTCGCGCAGCGGTGCGGGAAATGCCTCGATCCGTGCGGCCAACGCCGGACAGTCTTCGGCTACGTCATGCAGCCAGGCCACCACTTCGGCGTCATCGTCGCCGCGTATTGCGGCCGCCACCCGCGCCACATGGCAGATGTAAGGCTGGCCAGCCTTGTCGATCTGGCCCGTGTGGGCCTCGGTGGCCAGCGTGCGTGCAAGTGCTACCCAGTCCATCGCAGTCTCCTTGGATATCCGCGGACAGTTTCGCGCAAAAACCGCAGCGCTTGTGCATACGCCGATGACACTGCGATGGGCATGATGGCGGGGCAGGGGACGCAGTGTCGCCCCGACAAGGAGGAATGCGATGCAGGAATTCAGGCATGTGCTGGAAACCCGCGGCCGCTATCAGCTGGTAGCAGTGTCCTACGAGCCGGTGTACGCTCCGGGCGATGTGGTCGGCCATGCGGTCGTCGCCGACGATGGGGATCGTCTGACCGACCTGGTATCACTGGCCGAAGCGCGCCAACTGCTGTTGCAGCGGGTGCGTGAAGAGGGCGAAGAGCCCGGGCTGGAGAACGAAAACAACCTGCGGAAGAAGGCGTCGCGCTGGCGCCGCCGCTAGGCCGTCGCGCCCTCGTGCGCATCATGGAGGATTCGGGTGTTGCCCAGTAAGAAGTATCTGCTCATCGCCATCGTCACGCTGGCGACCCTGCTGCTTGGTTTCGTGTTTTCCGGCTACCTGACCCTGTTGTTCCTGGGCCTGGACACCAAGCTGTTCACCTGGAACACGTACTACCAGTACTACCACGCCATTGGCCAGCCACAGGTCGCGCCCTTCGTGGGCAAGATCAAATGGGCCGGCTACGTGGGCTTCGGCCTGCCGTTGCTGGTACTGGTGGTGACCGGCCTGGTGCTGCTGCTGAAGAAGGACAAGCGCTCGCTGCATGGCGACGCGCGTTTCGCCACCGGCGCCGACCTGTCCAAGCACGGCATGTTCAAGAAGACCGGCCAGAGCATCGTGGTCGGCAGCCATGGCGGCAAGCTGGTGCGGCTGGACGGCCAGCAGTTCGTGATCCTGGCCGCGCCGACCCGCTCGGGTAAGGGCGTGGGCGTGGTCATCCCGAACCTGCTGGAGTACGGCGAATCGCTGGTGGTGCTGGACATCAAGCAGGAGAACTTCGACCTGACCAGCGGCTGGCGCGCCAGCCAGGGCCAGGAGATCTACCTGTTCAATCCCTTCGCAGAAGATCGGCGCACGCACCGCTGGAACCCGCTCAGTTACGTGTCCGATGACCCGGCGTTCCGGGTTTCGGACCTGATGAGCATTGCCGCGATGCTGTATCCGGATGGTGCCGAGGACCAGAAATTCTGGGTCAGCCAGGCGCGCAACGCGTTCATGGCCTTCACCCTCTATCTGTTCGAGAACTGGGACGACGAGCGCAGCAGCGGTTTCCCGGGCGGCTCGGGCACGCCCACGCTGGGCGCTGTCTACCGGTTGTCGTCGGGTGACGGCACCGAGTTGAAGAAGTACCTCAAGGCCTTGTCGGAGCGGCCGTTCCTCAGCGCCAACGCACGTTCGGCGTTCGCCAACATGCTGTCCCAGGCCGATGAGACCTTCGCCTCGATCCTGGGTACCTTCAAGGAACCGCTCAATCCCTGGATCAACCCGGTGCTGGACAAGGCCACCAGCAGCAACGACTTCCTGTTGACCGACGTGCGCAAGAAGAAGATGACCATCTACATCGGCATCCAGCCGAACAAGCTGGCCGAGAGCCGGCTGATCATCAACCTGTTCTTCAGCCAGCTGATCAACCTCAATACCAAGGAACTGCCCAAGTCCAACCCGGACCTGAAGTACCAGTGCCTGCTGTTGATGGACGAATTCACCTCGATCGGCAAAGTCGAGATCATCGCCTCGGCGGTGTCCTACATGGCCGGTTACAACATACGCCTGCTGCCAATCATCCAGAGCATGTCCCAGCTCGATGCCACCTACGGGCGGGAGGTGTCGCGCACGATCATCACCAACCACGCGCTGCAGATCCTGTATGCGCCGCGGGAGCAGCAGGATGCCAACGACTACTCGGACATGCTGGGCTACACCACCATCCGCAAGAAGAACGTCACCCACGCCCGCGAGAAGACCCACAGCTTCACCGAAGAGCGGCGCGCGCTGATGCTGCCGCAGGAACTGAAAGCAATGGGGCCGGACAAGGAAGTGTTCCTGTACGAGGGCATACCGCATCCAGTGAAGTGCGACAAGATCCGCTATTACAAGGACCGCTACTTCACTTCGAGGCTGCTGCCAAAAGTCGACGTCCCCATGCTTAACGTCTAATTCACGTCGCTAAATTTGTGACTTATATTCATATTCATCGACGTGAAAACGTGAGCTGAGTCAAGAATTCGGCATCTGTTCATAGATTTTCAGACTTGTCTGACATGGAATTGACGCGTGGTTGTGTAACTCTGTGTTCGTCATCCAGAAGTGTGTGTTGGATGGCAAAAGTTGTAGCGCAGGGTGGCCAGGAGTTTGTGCCATGGAAACAAGGATGGTTTCGACGTTGGTGAGGGTGTGCGGGTGTGTCGTCGACAAAGTCTGGCGGCCCCGCGACCTGGTTGGCAGCTTTCGGGCTGCAGGGGAGCCGGGGCAGGTGTGCTGCATGCCAGCGCGTCTCCCCGATTCCGGCGTGCGCCATGCAGCGCCGGACGACCAGGGAGCCAACGCTCGGGACTGCTTTTTCGTACGTCAAAGTGAAGCCCGTATGAATCAGGCGTTTATCGCGAAAATGTCCATCGCCGCAGTCGCGGCGCTGATGGTGGCAGGTTGTGCCACCAAGTCCGCTCCCGATTTCGGCGGCCGCTGGAAGCCGGTCAACCGCTTTGCGGCGGCGACGACCGAAATCCCGCTGTACTCCAGCTACGTCTACCAAGCCTCGCCGATGGATGGCACGCTCAAAGCCATGCTCGAGCGCTGGGCCAAGGATTCCGGACGCACGCTTGATTACCGCCTCAGCTCGGACTTCACCCTGTACGGCGCGGTCTCGAACATCGACACCACCAACGCTCAGCAGGCCGTGATCGATCTCACGGCGGCCTATGCGGCACAGGGCATCTCCGTCTCCATTGTTGGCAACCAGATCGTTGTGCAGAGCGCTGGCTCGACGCCCACCGCGTCGGCGCAGGGCGCTGATTCCAACAGCGGCACCTGAGTCCACATCGAAATCATCGAACGTGCCGCTCCCCGCGCCTGTCGCAGGGGTGCCACGCCCATTGATGTTTCAGCAGTACGGAAGAATCCATGTTCCGCAAGAAGGATCCCGGCAATAGTCCCAAGGTCGAGCAGTCGGTCGCCAAGGCGGTCAGCTACGAGATCACCGTGGCCGACATGGCACGCCGCAGCGAGCGTCGTGCGTGGTGGGTGGCTACAGGCTCATTGCTGATGTCGCTCGCCCTGGCAGGCGGCTATTACTACATGCTGCCGCTGAAGGAGAAGGTGCCGTTCCTGGTGATGGCCGATGCCTACACCGGCACCGCGACCGTCGCGCGCCTGAGTGGCACCTTCCAGGGCGAGACGATCACCACCAATGAAGCGATCAATCGCAGCAATGTCGCCCAGTACGTGCTGGCGCGCGAATCGTACGACTCGGCGGTGATGGGGTTGCGCGACTGGGAGCTGGTGTTCGTCATGTCCAGTGATTCCGTTGCCGCAAGCATGAAGCAGCGCTATGCCAGCAACAATCCGCAGAATCCGTTCGTGATGTACGGCCGGGGCAAGGCGATCAGGGTCAAGATCCTCAGCATCACCCCGCTGGGCGTGCAGGCGAACGGCAGCTTCCGTGGCGCGTCCGTGCGCATCCAGCGCAGCCTGCTCGACAAGCGCAGCGGTGCATCGACCTATCTGGACAACCAGCTGGTCACCATGCGCTTCCAGTACAACCAGAATCTGGCGCTCTCCGAACAGGACCGCGTGCTCAACCCATTGGCGTTCCAGGTCACGGAGTACCGTGTCGACAACGACTATGCGCGCGGCGTGCCCGTGCCGGATGACGGTGCCATGCAGCAGCAGGCCCAGGATGCCGCGCAACAGGCACAGCTCGCCGCACAGCAGGCGCAGGGCATGTACGTTCCGAACAATCCGGCCGCTGCCACCATGATCGATCCCGCCACCGGTCAGCCTGTCGCAGTGCCGGCCAATGGGCAGATGCAGCCGATGCAGGGTGCGCCCATGCAGGGGCAGCCGGTCCAGGGGCAGCCGATGCCGGGGCAGGGCGCGCCGGGACAGCCGGCAATGATGCCGGCACCGAACCATTCCACCGGAAATGCTGATGGAGCAAGCAACCGATGAGTAGTCGAAAAATCAGGGGAAGCGCGTGGGCGCTGCTGTCGTTGCTGTCGCTGGTGTTTTCCAGCGCGGCGATGGCACAGGCAGTTGACCACTACGAGTATGAGAAGGACCGCATCTACCCGGTTCGCACCGGCCTGGGCCTCACCACCCAGATCGAGCTGAGCCCGAACGAGAAGATCCTCGACTACAGCACCGGCTTCAGCAGCGGCTGGGAACTCACCCGTCGCGAGAACGTGTTCTATCTCAAGCCGAAGAACGTCGACGTCGACACCAACATGATGGTGCGTACCGAGACCCATTCGTACATTTTCGAGCTGAAGGTCGTCGCCACCGACTGGCGCCAGCTTGAGCAGGCCCGTCGCGCCGGCGTGCAGTACAAGATCGCATTCGTCTATCCGAATGACACTGTGTTCGGCCCTGCCCAGTCGGCGGTCGAGGAGGAGGCGCAGCCGCTGCTCAGTACCGAGCTGGCCAAGGATCGCCAATACAACTTCAACTACTCCTATTCGACCAGCAAGGCCAAGAAGATGGGATGGCTGGTCCCGGTCAACGCCTACGACGATGGCCGTTTCACATATCTGAGACTGCCCAACTCGCCCGAGTACAAGACCGGTATCTTCCCGGCCGTATTCGGTCGCGAGAAGGAGTATGGCGAGGATTTCGTGGTCAACACCACGGTTGAGGGCAATACGCTGATCGTGCACGGGACGTACCCGTACCTGGTCATCCGCCACGGCGACTTCGTCGTCGGCCTGCGAAGGAACGTGAAGAAATGAGCCAGCAGAACACTCCCGAAAACGATCCGAATCCGTCTCCGTACGGACAGGGGCCTGCGGCTCAGGAGCCATCGGCGAACCCCTACTACGGGCACGCGCAGGCAGAGGCGGCGCCGGATCTGGATGCCAGTGCCCCACAGCTTCGCTCTGCGGAAGAGCAGCGCTTGAACCGCAAGGCGCTGTTGTTCCTCGGCGGCATCCTGGTGTTGTTGCTGGCCATGGGCTTCCTGCTGCTGCGCAAGGGCAAGGAAGACGCTGAAGAAGCCAAGGCGCCGCCGCAGGTTGCACGTTCGAGCACCCCCGACCTGCCGATCATTGCACCCTCCGCGATTCGCGAGGCTGCCCGGGAAGCCGCCGAACCCATTCCGATGCTGCCGCCACCGCCGCAGGAAACGATGGGCCCGACGTTCATTCCTCGTGCCGAACCCGAGCGCGAGGTCGAGCGTGGCCCGAGTCTGCTGGATCGCCGCATTGCCGGTAGTGGTGGCGCAGGCGTGGGCACGGGCGACGCTGGCGGCCAGGCCGCAGCAGGGGACAACGACGATCCCTACATGCAGGCCACATTGGCTGCGCTGCAGGCGCAGAACGGCAATGCTCCGCCGGCCAAGGTGCGCCGCGGGCCTGATGTGGAGGATGTGTCCAATGCTTCCTACATCCGGAGCCCCGACGCGCTGCTGGTGCGTGGCACCTATCTGCGTTGTGTACTCGAGACCCGCATCATCACCGATCTTGCAGGTTATACGTCGTGCCTGTTGACCGAGCCGGTCTACTCGATCAACGGCCGCAGCCTGCTGCTGCCCAAGGGGTCCAAGATCTATGGTGCGTACGGTGGCGGTCCCAAGGGCAAGCGCGTGGAAGTGATCTGGGATCGCATCACCACGCCCAATGGCATCGACGTGGCCATGTCCAGCCCGGGCGTGGATCAGCTGGGTGGTGCCGGTCATCCTGGCCAGTACAGCGCGCACTGGGGTAGTCGCATTGCGTCGGCGTTGATGATCAGCCTGATCGCCGACGCCTTCAAGTACGCCGCAGCCGAGCATGGCCCAGAGTCGACGACGGTTTCCAGTAATGGTTTTGCCGTTCGTTCGCCCTATGAAAGCGCCACCGCGCGCACGATGGAGCGTCTCGCCAACGAAGCCCTGACCAGTTCGAATCGCCCGCCGACTGTCACCATCAACCAGGGAACCGTCGTGAACGTCTACGTCGCAAAGGACGTCGACTTCACCAACGTGCTCAACCCGCGCCGGTAACCCGAAGAACAACCATGGACGCCGAAGTGTCACCCCTCGCCCTCGTTTCCAGCGACTTCCTGCGCTATCAGTACGAAGTGCTGGGCATCGCCGAGTACATGACATCCCCGGAAGTGACGGAAATCTGCATCAACCGTCCCGGTGAGCTGTACCTGGAAACCCGGGCCGGGTGGCAGCGGGTGGAGGTGCCGGGTCTGACCTTCGAGCGGGCCCGGCAGTTCTGCACGGCAGTGGTGAACGAGAGCAACACCGGCCAGCGCATCACCGATGCCGATCCGGTCGTCTCGCTTACCTTCCCGACCGGGCAACGTGCGCAGTTCGTGATTCCACCTGCCTGTGATGCCGGCAAGGTTTCGATCACGATCCGCCTGCCGTCCAAGCACACCAAGTCGCTCACCCAGTACCACGAGGATGGTTTCTTCAACCAGATCCTGGAACAGGATGGCAGTCTGAGCGAGCAGGACCGCGAGCTGCTGGAACTGCGCCAGCAGCGCGAGTACGCAGAGTTCTTCCGTCGTGCGGTGATGTATCGCAAGAACATCGTGGTCTCCGGTGCGACCGGTAGCGGCAAGACCACCTTCATGAAAGCGTTGGTCAATCATATCCCGGACAACGAGCGCCTTGTCACGATCGAGGACGCACGCGAGCTGTTTCTGACCCAACCCAATGTGGTGCACCTGCTGTACTCCAAGGGCGGGCAGAGCACCAGCAATGTCAGCGCAAAGAGTTGCATGGAAGCCTGCCTGTGCATGAAGCCAGAACGCATCATCCTGGCCGAGCTGCGCGGTGACGAGGCGTTCTACTTCATCCGCAACTGCGCATCGGGCCACCCGGGCTCGATCACCAGTTGCCATGCCGGCAGCCCGGAGCAGACCTGGGATCAGCTGGCGCTGATGGTGAAGGCCTCGGCCGAGGGTTCGGGCCTGGAGTTCAACGTGATCAAGCGACTGTTGATGATGACCATCGACATCGTCGTGCATATCAAGGCGCATGCCGGCTCGCGCTACATCACCGGCATCGACTTCAATCCTGGGCGTGCCCAGGGGCAGGAGGGCTGACCAATGCTGCCAGGACTGGAAATGATGGCGTGCCCGGAAATGGCCGTCTCGATGGACGTGATGCAGCACGTCATCAACGTGGAATCGTCGCGCAACCCCTATGCCATCGGCGTGGTCGGCGGCGCCCTGGTGCGCCAGCCCAAGGCCCTCGACGAGGCGCTGGCCACCGTTCGCATGCTGGAGGAGAAGGGCTACAACTTCTCCATTGGCCTGGCTCAGGTCAACCGTTACAACCTGGGCAAGTACGGGCTGGATTCCTACGAGAAGGCCTTCCAGCAGTGCCCGAACCTGCAGGCTGGTTCGCGCATCCTCGCCGATTGCTACAAGCGCTCCGGTGGTGACTGGGGCAAGTCGTTCAGCTGCTACTACTCGGGCAACTTCGAGACCGGCTTCCGTCACGGGTACGTGCAGAAGATCTATGACTCGATCCGCCGCGGTCAGCAGGTCGCAAGCAACGGCGTCGCGCCGATTGACGTGGTCAGCCGCGGCGAGCGTCGGGTGGTCAGGGTCGAACATCATCCGCAGACGGCCTCGCCGGCCCAGGCACGCATCGTCGCCCAGGCCAGTGCGCCGGTGTACGTGCCGTCCAATGACCCTGCCCGGGCCTACACCGTTTACCCATCCACCGGTGCGATGGCCCGCGGCAGCCTGCTGAACATCGCCGACCAAGCGGTATCGCGCGTGGTGCTGGGCTCGGTCGATCGAATGATGCAGCCACAGGCACAGGGTGGAAACGACATGCCGCAGCAAGCTCCACAGCCGTATCAGCAGCCTGGTGCGGCGCAGGGCGGGGCAGCCATGCCGCAACAGCTTCCCGGGATGGCTGCCGGCGCGAACGCGCCGGTGATGCTGCGCCCGTGGAATGAGCGTAACGCGCCGGCAGCGGACACCCAGAATTTCTACAACGCACCGGCGCCCCGTGCGCCGGTGCAGCAGATTCCCGCAGGGGATGCGGCCTTCGTGTTCTGACGAAGTCGTGGTGCGACCGGTCCCCCGGCTGGTCGATTCAGTTGTGTTAGTCCATCAACAAGGAAATCAATCCATGAAGCGATTCAATCTCGACCTCGTCCAGGCCCAGCGCACGCTGAAGACCATGCTGATGGCCGTCGCTTTCGCCGGTGCTGTGTTCGCTCCGCAGGCCCTGGCCGGCACTGACTTCGGTGGTACCGATGGCAAGGTCTGCGGCTTCTTCTCCAACATCAACGGTCTGCTGAACATGGCCTCGATCGCCGTGGTCACGATCGCCGTGATCTTCGCCGGTTACCAGATTGCGTTTGCCCACAAGCGCATCGGTGACGTGGCCCCGATCCTCATCGGCGGTGTGCTGATCGGCGCGGCAGGCCAGATCGCGCGCATGCTGCTCGGCAAGGAGGCTGGCAGCTGCGAAAAGGTCGGTGGTGGCGACGGCGCTGGCATGGCGTTTGAAATGATCAAGCACGCCGTCCAGTACTACAGTGCATAAGAACGTCCTGTTCCGGGGATGCACGCGCCCAGCGATGTTCCTGGGCGTTCCCTACCTGCCATTTTTCATGGTGGCGGGTGGGTTGTTGCTGCTGAGCATGTACACGAACTTCTGGTTTCTGCTGACCATCCCGGTGGCCATCTTCATCATGCGGCAGATGGCCAAGCGTGACGAGATGATCTTCCGCCTGCTGGGCCTGCGCCTGATGTTCAAGCTCAAGGTGCGCAACGTGCAGGAGCATGATGGCATGTGGGTG
>NZ_JAOCLC010000054.1:0-35224 GCF_029845105.1 Stenotrophomonas sp. GD03654
TCCGCGGAGAGCGGTGCCAACCGAGGTTGGCACCCACCAGCGGCGGGTCCGTTGGCACCCACCAACCGTGGCGCCTACCAGCGGCGGGGCGGTTAGCCACGCAAAAAAAAGCGGCGCCCCAAGGGGCGCCGCTTTGACCTCAACGATGTTCAGTCGAGCATGGCTCGACTCTACTCTGCTGCGGCCGGTGCCTTGTCCTTCATCATCGCGTCGCGGGCGGCCTTGAACGGGTTGCCCTCGTACCAGTTCGGCCAGCGATCGCCACCGGCCAGTTCCTTGCCGACGCCGTACATCAGCTGCAGGTCCTCGACGGTGCCGTCCAGCTTCCAGGTGGCTGCATCGAACTCATCCTTCGGGCCGTGGTAGCGGTTGGCACCGTAGTCCGCCGCAGCCTTGCGGCCGGCGTCCACGCCACCCTCTCGCAGATCCTCGCCACCATCGGCGTACAGGGCCGGCACACCGGCCTTGGCGAAGTTGAAGTGATCCGAGCGGAAGTAGAAGCCGCTCTGCACCGAGGTCTCGCCGTGCAGGGTGCGGTCCTGGGCGGCGGCCAGCGGCTTGAGGATGTCCTCCAGCTCCGAGCTGCCAAAGCCGGTGACGGTCACGTCCTTCGCACGGCCGGCCACCGACATCGCGTCGATGTTGATCACACCGGCGATCTTGTCCAGCGGGAAGGTCGGATGGGCAACGTAGTACTTCGAGCCCAGCAGGCCGGATTCTTCCAGGGTCACCGCCAGGAACACCACCGAACGCTCCGGCTTCGGCTCCTGGTGGGCCATCGCTTCAGCCACCTCGAGGATGCCGGCCACGCCGGTCGCGTTGTCGACCGCCCCGTTGTAGATGTTGTCGCCGGTCTCACCCTCATGCTTGCCCAGGTGATCCCAGTGCGCCATGTACAGCACGGCCTCGTCGGCACGCTTGCTGCCCGGCAGCACGCCCACCACGTTGCGCGACTGCTTCTGCGCGATCTGGCTCTTCAGGTCGACCGCAGCGGTGGCCTTCAGCGGCACCGGCTTGAAGCCGCGCTTGCTGGCGTCCTTGTAGGCCTGCGCCAGGTCCAGGCCGGCACCGGCGAAGAGTGCCTTGGCGGCGTCGGCACTCAGCCAGCCCTGCACCGGAATGCGGGCTTCCGGGTCATCCTTGGCCGGCAGGTCGTACTGCGGGCCCGCCCAGGAGTTCTTCACCACGTCCCAGCCGTAGGACGCGCCGGCCGTGTCGTGCACGATCAGCGCGGCAGCGGCGCCCTTGCGCGCAGCTTCCTCGAACTTGTAGGTCCAGCGACCGTAGTAGGTCATGCGCTTGCCGTCGAACAGCTTCGCGTCATCGACATGGAAGCCTGGGTCATTGATGAACATGACCACCGTCTTGCCCTTCCAGTCCTGGCCGGCGTAGTCGTTCCACTTCTGCTCCGGCGCGTCGACGCCGTAGCCGACGAACACCAGGTCGCTGGCATCGACCTTCACCTCGGCCTGGCCGGTACGGGTACCCACCACCATGTCGGTGCCGAACTTCAGTTCGGTGGTCTTGCCGCCCTGGGTGATCTTCAGCACGGTCGACTCGTCGGCCGTGGTTTCGGTCATCGGCACATCCTGGAACCAGCTGTCGCCGTTGCCGGGCTGCAGGCCGATGCGCTGCATCTGGTCGCGGATGTAGTTGACCGTCAGCTCCTCGCCCTTGCTGCCTGGGGCGCGGCCTTCGAATTCGTCCGAAGCCAGCGTCTTGACCATCTCGGCGAAGTCGCCGGCGTTGATTTCCGGGGAGAACTGATGGGCGGCCGGCTTCGCTGCAGCGGTGTCGGTGGCTGGCGCGGCGGCCGGGGTGTCTTCGCCTTTGCAGGCACTGAGCGCGGCCGCAGCGGCCAGGCACAGGAGGAGTTTGCGGGGCATCGTCGATTCCTGGGTAACAAAGGGCGGCCGCGCGTCGTGCACGGCCGGTGTCAGCGAGTATCACCGAACCCGAAGGCGCGGTGCGCTCAGTCCGCCGGAGCGGTTTCGGTGTCGAACGGGATCGGCTCGGCGCCGGTGACCGGCCCGATGCGGGCGCTGCGGTGTACGTACAGCACCACCTCACGTTCGAACTGCAGGGGGCCATTGACCACGGCATTCGGGCCGATGATCACGCGTGGTTTGCGGCTGGCGGTCAGCGAGACGCTGAAGTTCGGCTTGCGTACGTGCACGCCACCGTTGACCTGCGAGCCGATGCCCACGGTGATGTCACCGTTGACGGTCTCCACGTCCTTGCCGACGCGGCTTTCGACCAGGCCGATGCCGCCGTTCACGGTTTCGACGCCGCCTTCGACCTGGGTGCCGCGGTCGGTGAAGATGCTGCCGTTGACAGTGCTGACGCTGCCGCGCGCGATCACCTCACGTCCCAGGCGCACACCGCCGTTGACCGTTTCGATCTTGCCGGTGCGTGCACGGTCGGCCACCTTGACCCCGCCGTTGACGGTGTCGATGCTGCCGGTCTCGACGCCTTCGCCGACACGGATACCACCGTTGACGGTGTCGAGCTTGCCGTAGCGTTGGCCGGCTTCGGCGCTGATGCTGCCGTTGACCTTGCTGATGTTCTCCTGGGCACAGACCGGCCCGGTGGCCAGCAGTACGCCCAACAGCAGCGGAATGGAAAGAGTTTTCATGGAGACCTCGATGGATGTGCGGCTGGCAGGCCGCGTGCGGAGATGTCACCATTCCCCGGTACCCCCTGCAACTGCCTGAAGTCACTGGAAAGCCCTTGCGCGACAACGCCTTCCCATCACGCCGACATCACATCGCCGCCGTACGCGGCGGGCGCTGCCTGCTGTTGGGGCTGGCGATCGCCTTGGCGTTGCCGCTGCCGGGCGCAGCGCAGACCACCCGCGAGACCGAGCGCAAGCTGCAGAAACTGCGCAGTGAGCTGAAGGGCGTGGCGCAGGAGCGTCGGCAGATCGAGGGACAGCGTGGCCAGGCCTCGCAGCAGCTGCGCGAGGCCGATGAGAAGGTGGCCCGCACCGGCCGTGCGCTTGCGCAGACCGAAACCGCGCTGCGCGAGCAGGGCAGGGCCCTGGCCGAGGCCGAACAGCGCCGCAGCACGCTGCAGGCCAACCTCGCCCAGCAGCACCGCGAACTGGCTGGCCTGCTGCGTGCGGCCTATCAGCTGGGCAATCACGCCCCCCTGAAACTGCTGCTGTCGCAGGACACGGTGGCCGATGCCAATCGCGCCCTGGCCTACCACCGCTACCTGCAGCGCGAGCGGGCACAGCGCATCACCACGCTGACCGCTGACCTGAAGGAACTGGAAGCGCTGCAGGCGCAGATCGCCGAGCGCAGGCAGAAGCTGCAGGGTGCACAGCAGGACCAGAAGCAGCAGGCCGCGGCGCTGGAAGCCGACCGTCGCGATCGCGCAAAGACCGTGGCCTCGCTGGACGAGCGCTTCAAGGACCAGCGCGAGAAGGAACAGGCGCTGGGCCAGGATGCCAAGGCGCTGGAAACACTGCTGGCCAATCTGCGTGCTGCTGCGGCCCGCGCCGAGGCCGAGCGTCGCGCGGCTGCGCGCCGTGCGGCAGCGGAGAAGGCTGCCGCCGAACGTGCGGCACGCCAGGCCGCGGCACAGGGACGGCCGCCGCCGCCCACCAAGGTTCCGCCGGCGGTGGCGTCCGCACCGGCCCCGAAGGTCGGTGGCCTGGGCTGGCCGTTGTCCGGCAACCTGCTGGCCCGCTACGGCGGCAAGCTGCCCGATGGCCGCACCAGCAGCGGCGTGCTGATCGGCGCCCCGGCCGGAAGCACCGTCACCGCCGTGGCCGACGGCACCGTGGTGTTCTCCGACTGGATGACCGGCTACGGCATGATCCTGATCGTCGACCACGGCAATGGCTACATGAGCCTGTATGCCCACAACGACACCCTGCTGAAGGATGCCGGCGCGCGGGTCAGCCGCGGCGATGCGGTGGCCAAGGTCGGCAATTCCGGGGGCCAGGGCGTGACCGCGCTGTACTTCGAGCTGCGCCGTGGCGGGCAGCCGGTCAATCCGGACAGCTGGCTGCAGCGGCGCTGAATCCCGGCCCGCCACGTGCGGGCTGGATTCAACGGGAATTTAGCTGTGCTTCGCGCATAATCGGTGCATGTGCCTTGGGCACCATGCCACCGTCGACAGGAGTGATCCATGCGCGCAGCCCGTACCGCCACCCTCTTGCTGGCCCTGTTGCCAGCGCTGTCCTGGGCGCAGCAGACCGCGCCCGCCCCGAGCCAGGAAACCAGCGGGCAGGCAGCGAACAGCGAGGAGGCGGTGACCTCGAAGGTGCCGCTGGAGGAAATCCGCCGTTTCGTGGCTGTGTACAACGCGGTGCGCGCCGCCTATGTCGACCCGGTCGATGACAAGAAGCTGATGCAGTCGGCCGTGCGCGGCCTGCTGCTCGACCTCGATCCGCACAGCACCTACTTCAACAAGGAAGACGCGCAGGCCTTCGACGAGCAGGCCAACGGTGCCTACGAGGGCATCGGCGTGGAGCTGCAGCAGCAGCCGGACAACGCCAGCATGAAGGTCATTTCGCCGATCGACGACACGCCGGCGGCCAAGGCCGGCATCCTCGCCGGTGACCTGATCATCGCCATCGACGGCAAGCCGATCAGCGCCATTGATGCAAGTGAACCGCTGCGTGGCCCGGCCGGCAGCAAGGTGGTGCTGACCATCGTGCGCGAAGGCAAGCCCAAGCCATTCGACGTGAGCCTGACCCGCCAGACCATTCGCGTGACCAGCGTGAAGAGCCGCATGCTGGAACCGGGCTACGGCTACATCCGTCTGAGCACCTTCCAGGCCGATACCGGTTCGGACTTCCAGAAGCAGGTGCAGCAGTTGCAGAAGCAGGCCGGTGGCCAGCTCAAGGGCCTGGTGCTCGATCTGCGCAGCAACCCGGGTGGCCTGCTGACCGCTGCGGTGCAGGTGGCCGATGATCTGCTCGACAAGGGCAACATCGTCAGCACCCGTGGCCGCATCAGCATCAGCGATGCACGGTTTGACGCGACCCCGGGCGACCTGCTGAAGGGCGCACCGGTGGTGGTGCTGGCCGATGCCGGTTCGGCCAGCGCATCGGAAGTGCTGGCCGGCGCGCTGCGCGACAACAAGCGCGCGCGCGTGGTCGGTAGCCGCACCTTCGGCAAGGGCTCGGTGCAGACCGTGCTGCCGCTGGACAACGGTGATTCGGTGAAGCTGACCACCGCGCGCTATTACACGCCCAGCGGCAAGTCGATCCAGGCTACCGGCATCGTGCCGGACGTTGAGTTGAAGCCCGCCCCGACGCCGGCCGACGATGCGCTGCCGGCCAGCCTGAGCGACTACAGCGAAGCGACCCTGCCGGGCCATCTGCGCGGCGATGACGAAGGCACCGAGGGCTACCACGCCGGTGCGGTGCTGCCGGGCGATGGCCCGATCAACGACGCGCTGGCCGAGCTGAAGAACCCAGGCTCGGTGGCCGCACGGTTGAAGGCCGAAGCCGCCAAGGCGGATGCGGCCAAGGCCGCGAAGGCCGGTGCGGCGAAGCCGGATGCCAAGGTCGAACCGAAGGCGGAGAGCAAGCCGGAAGCAAAGCCCGCACCGGCCCCGGCCAAGCCCTGATTCTGCAGAGTCGAGCCCTGCTCGACTGATCTACGAACCGGCCGGTGAGCGTGGAGCCGGCCAGCGGCCGGCACTACCCGGCGTCAGAAGCCGTGGCGCTTGCGCAGGCGGCGGGCGATGGCCGCCCGCACGTAGACCCCGTACACCACGCCGAACACGAAGCCGCCGATGTGCGCCCACCAGGCCACCATGCCGAAGCTGGGGCCGATATGGGCGAACACCACCTGCAGTGCGGCCCAGACGCCGATCAGCAGGTAGGCCGGGGCACGCACGAATTCCAGGAACAGGCCGAGCGGGATCACCACGCCCAGCCGGGCGCCCGGGAACAGGGCCAGATAGGCGCCGATCAGCGCCGACACCGCGCCGCTGGCGCCGATGATGATCTGGTCCGGGCTGCCCATGGTGTAGATCGCCACCAGATTCGATACCGCACCGCCTACAAGGAACAGCAGCAGCAACCGCCACGGCCCCAGCACCCGCTCAGCAGGCAGGCCGAAGATCAGCAGGAACACCAGGTTGCCCAGCAGGTGCGACCAATCGGCGTGCAGGAACAGGGCGGTGAACAGGCGCAGCACGCTGCCGTCCTGCAGGGTGGCCCACCAGTCCAGTGGATGGGTCAGGCCGGTGGACAGGGCGCCCCAGTCCAGCCAGAGACTGCCACGGGCATCGTCCGGACGCGAGATCGACCACAGGAACGCCAGCCATAGTGCCGCAAACAGCACGGGCGTGGCCCAGCGCAGGGCCGCCTTCTTGCGAGACGGGAGGGAGACGAACATGGCACTAGCCTAGCGTGCGGGCGCTTGCGACGGGGATTGTCCTGTTCAGCTTTTGAGACGAAAAAACCGCCTGCGTCGTTATTGTTTCATTAACGGCTCTGGGTAATACTCGCATACGGCGTCGTATGTCGGGAGGGGAATCCGGCGCGCTTCGACGGGCCTCTGGGCCTGCCGGGCGCAGGCGCACTCAGAGCACCATCACCGCTTACCGGAGAGAGAGAACTACGATGCAAACCGCTTCCACCATTGCCCGACTGACCCTGCTGGCCGTCGGCGTTGCCGGTGCGCTGGCCGCCGCCGATGCCAATGCTGCCGCCTTCCAGCTGAAGGAAAACAGCGCCAAGGGCCTGGGCCGCGCGTTCGCCGGCTCCACCTCGACCGAAGGTGACGCCTCGGTCATCGCCACCAACCCGGCCTCCATGCGCCTGCTCGACGGCACCCTGATCCAGGGCGACGTCAGCGCCATCAGCTTCGGCGCCAAGTTCCGTGGCCAGGGCAAGTACGCCAACGGCGCTCCGATTTCCGGCGGCAACGGCGGCGACGCCGGCATGATCGCCCCGGTTCCGGCGGCCTACTTCCACCTGCCGTTCGGCGAGAACGACAACATGCACTTCGGTGCATCGCTGACCGTGCCGTTCGGCTTCAAGACCGAATATGACCGCGACTGGGTCGGCCGCTACAACGGCGTCAAGACCGAGCTGCAGGCGATCGACCTGGGCGTCGCGTTCTCCTACGACGTCAACCCGTACCTCTCGTTCGGTGCGTCGGTGTTTGCCGAGCGCCTGAACGTCGACCTGACCAGCGCCGTTGACGGCGGCACCGCGATCAACGCCAGCGCCCAGCGCACTGCTGCGGCGCGTGTACTGGCTGCGGGTGGCACCCCGGCCCAGGCCGCAGCGGCGTCGCAGGCAGCTGCACGCCAGGCCGCCCAGCTCGGCTTCTCGCCGGGTACCGCCGATGGCTACCTGCGCATCAAGGGTGATGAAGTGTCGGTGGGCTACACCCTCGGCGTGACCGTCACCCCGGTGGAAGGCACCAACATCGCCTTCAGCTACCGCTCGAAGGTCGAGCACAAGATCACCGACGGCAAGGCCGACTTCACCATGACGCCGCAGGCTGCCGCGTTCCTGTCGCAGGCTGCTCCGGGCACCTTCATCGACAGCAACGGTCGCGCCACCATCACCCTGCCGGCCAGCGCCACCGTGGGCTTCACCCACCGCGTGAACGACCAGTGGCAGATCATGGCCGAAGTCACCCGCACCGCGTGGAGCAAGTTCGACCAGGTCGTCGTCGATTACGACTCCAACCAGCCGGACAGCGTGCTGCCGTTCCACTACCGCGACACCACCTTCGCGTCGATCGGTACCGATTTCCGCGTGAACGACAAGCTGACCCTGCGTGGCGGCCTGGCTTACGACCAGACCCCGACCACCGACGCCCACCGCGACGTGCGCGTGCCGGACACCACCCGCAAGTGGCTGTCGCTGGGTATGACCTACGCCGCTTCGGACAAGATGGAATACAGCGTGGGCTACACCCACCTGTTCACCAAGGATCCGAACGTCAACTCGACCTCGGCCACGGCCAACACCGTGACCGGCAAGTACAAGGTCAGCGGCGACGTGCTGGCGGCTTCGCTGCAGTACAAGTTCTGATCCAGGCGATTGCCTGAAGCAGTGCGAAGGAGGCCCCGCGCAAGCGGGGTCTTTTTTTTGGGGCCTCGGACCACCCGCGCCTGGAATGGATCCAGCGCGAGTGTCTCCATCGGTGGCCAGGATCCATGACAATAGCGCCATGAACCTGTCCGATCCGAACTTCCAGCTGGAGCTGGCCGCCAACATCGCCGTCGCCGGCTCGATCCTGCTGGCCGGCCGCAACAACGTGCACACCTGGTGGCTGGGCATCGTCGGCTGCGCATTGTTTGCTGCCGTGTTCGAACGATCGCACCTGTATGCGGACATGGTGCTGCAGTTCTTCTTCATCGCCATCAGCGTGTTGGGCTGGTGGCAGTGGCTGCGTGGTGACCATGGCGCGCCGCTGCCGATCACCGCGCTGCGCCCACGTGCCTGGGCCTGGCTGGCGCCGCTGGCGGTAGTGGCCACCTTCGGCTACGGCTGGATGCTGACCCGACTGACCAACGCCTATGCGCCGTACATCGATTCGGCAGTGCTGGTGCTGAGTGTGATCGCGCAGATCCTGATGATGCGACGCAAGCTGGAATCGTGGTGGGTGTGGCTGCTGGTGAACACCGTTGCGGTACCGCTGTACTACAGCCGTGGCCTGCACCTGACCTCGATCCTGTACGTGGGCTTCTGGATCAATGCGCTGGTGGCCTTGCGCCATTGGCGGCACCTGATGCGTGACGAGGCCAAGACGGCCGATGCTGCTGCCTGAGCGCGTTGCACGCGGCCTGGTGGTGGGCAAGTTCTGCCCGCTGCATCTGGGTCACGAACACCTGATCGAGTTTGCCGCCACGCGTTGTACGCAACTGCTGGTGATCGGCTGGTCGCAGCCGGGCTTTGCCGGCTACAGCGCCGAGCGCCGCGAGCGCTGGCTGCGTGCGCGTTTCCCGCGAGCGACGGTAGCGGTGCTGGATGACGCGCGACTGGCGGCATTGTGCACGGAGCACGGTTTGCCAGTGCGAACGCTGCCGCAGGACAGTGATGACGAACAGGTGCAGCGCGACTTTACCGCCTGGCTGTGCCTGAACCTGTTCGGTGGGCCGGTGCAGGCGGTGTACACCGGTGAGGACTACGGTGACGGCTTCGCGCAGGCGCTGGCCACGTGCTTTGGTGCGCCGGTACGCCATGAGCGGCTCGAACGCGCACTGGACGTCGGGCAGGCGTGTGGCACCCAGCTGCGCGCCGATCCGCATGCGCACCGCCGTGGTCTCGCGCCGCAGGTCTATGCCGGCTATGTGCAGCGCGTGGCGTTCATTGGTGGCGAGTCCAGCGGCAAGACCACGCTGGCGCGCATGATGGCCGAGCGCCTGCAGACCGCCTGGGTGCCGGAGTATGGCCGCACACTATGGGAGCAGCAGGGCGGAGAGCTGACGCCAGATGATCTGCTTCGCATCGCAATGGCACAGCCGCAGCACGAAGACGAGGCCGCACGCCATGCGCATCGCTGGCTGTTCTGCGATACCACGCCGCTGGTGACGCTGGGCTACAGCGGCTGGATGTTCGGCACGGCACCGGAGCCGCTGCGGCAGGCGGCACGACGACGCTACGACCTGCAGTTCCTGTGCGCGCCGGATATTCCGTTCGACCAGGATGGCACGCGCGTGGGCGAAGCCTTCCGGGCGCAGCAGCATGCGTGGTACCTGCGCGAGCTGGAGGCGCGGGGAGTCGACTACGTGCTGCTGGAGGGGGGCCTGGAAGCGCGCATCGCACGCGTGCAGCGCGAGCTGGCGAAGCGTGCGGACAATCGGTTCAGTCTGGCCCAGCCTCTGTAGAGCCGAGCCCATGCTCGGCTCCACAGGAAGCAAAGCACAAAAAACCCCGCTTTCGCGGGGTTTTTCGTTTGCCGCATCACGCAGGCGATCAGTCGCCCAGGGTCAGCAGCGAGGCGTTGCCGCCGGCGGCAGTGGTGTTCACCGTTACCGTCTTCTCGGTAGCGAAACGCAGCAGGTAGTGCGGGCCACCGGCCTTCGGGCCGGTGCCCGACAGGCCCTGGCCGCCGAACGGCTGCACGCCGACCACTGCACCGATCTGGTTGCGGTTGACGTAGACGTTGCCGACGTGGACGCCGTTGCTGATGCGGTCGACGGTCTCGTCGATGCGCGAATGCACGCCCAGGGTCAGGCCGTAGCCGGTAGCGTTGATCTGATCGATCACCGCGTCGAGCTGGTCGCCCTTCCAGCGGATGACGTGCAGCACCGGACCGAACACTTCCTTCTGCAGCTGGCCCAGGTCCTTCAGCTCGTACGCGCGCGGTGCGAAGAAGGTGCCGTTGGCGGCTTCGGTGGACAGTTCGGCAGCCGCGATCAGGCGCGCTTCGCGGTCCATGCGCTCAGCGTGGTCCTGCAGGATCTTCAGCGCATCGGCATCGATCACCGGGCCGACGTCGGTGGACAGCAGGCCGGGGTTGCCGACCTTCAGTTCCTTCATCGCACCGGCCAGCATGGTCATCACCTTGTCGGCGATGTCGTCCTGCACGAACAGCACGCGCGCGGCCGAGCAACGCTGGCCGGCGGAGGTGAAGGCCGAACCGATCGCGTCCTTGACCAGCTGTTCCGGCAGTGCCGAGGAGTCGGCGATGAAGGCGTTCTGGCCACCGGTCTCGGCGATCAGCACGCCGATGGCGGCGTCACGTGCGGCCATCGCGCGGTTGATCGCACGGGCGGTGTCGGTGGAGCCGGTGAAGGCCACGCCAGCCACGCGCGGGTCGGCGGTCAGGGCGGCACCGACGGTGGCACCGTCGCCCGGCAGGAACTGCACCACTTCGGCCGGCACGCCAGCGTCGTGCAGCAGCTTCACCGCGTAGTAGCCGATCAGGTTGGTCTGCTCGGCCGGCTTGGCGATGACGCTGTTGCCGGCGGCCAGTGCAGCGGCCACCTGGCCCAGGAAGATCGCCAGCGGGAAGTTCCACGGGCTGATGCAGACGAACACGCCGCGGCCGTGCAGCTGCAGCTCGTTGGATTCACCGGTCGGGCTCGGCAGCTTCTCGGCGTGGCTGAACTGCTCGCGCGCCTGCTTGGCGTAGTAGCGCAGGAAATCCACGGCTTCGCGCACTTCGGCGATGCTGTCGGGCAGGCTCTTGCCGGCTTCCTTCACGCACAGCGCCATGAACTCCGGCATGCGCGCTTCCAGCTGGTCGGCGGCGTGCTCGAGGATGGCGGCGCGGCTGGCGGCCGGGGTGCGGTTCCAGGCCGGCTGCGCAGCCACGGCGTTGGCCAGGGCCTTCTGCACGGTGGCGGCATCGGCGGCCAGCCACTGGCCGACCACTTCGCGGGTGTCGGCCGGGTTGGTCACCGGCAGCGCGGCGCCGGCCGGGTTGGCACCCGGCACCAGCGGGGCGGCCTGCCAGGGCTTCACGGCCGCGTTGATCTGCTCGGCCAGGGCGCGCAGTTCGTTGTCGTTGGCGAGGTTGGCGCCCATGGAGTTCTTCCTGTCGTGGTTCTGGCTGCGCAGCAGGTCAACCGGCAGCGGGATCTTGGGATGCGGAATCGATTCGAACGAGGACACCATCTCGACCGGATCGCGGATCAGGTCGGCGATCGGCACGCGCTCGTCGGTGATGCGGTTGACAAAGCTGGAGTTGGCGCCGTTTTCCAGCAGGCGGCGCACCAGGTACGGCAGCAGGTCTTCATGCGAACCGACCGGCGCATACACGCGGCAGGGCAGGTTCAGGCGGTCGGCCGGCACCACTTCGGCATACAGGTCGTCGCCCATGCCGTGCAGCTTCTGGTGCTCGTACACGCCGCCATTGGCGATGCTGCGCACGGCAGCGATGGTGTGCGCGTTGTGCGTGGCGAACATCGGGTAGATCGCGTCGGCATGGGTGAACAGGCGCTTGGCGCAGGCCAGGTAGGACACGTCGGTGTTCTGCTTGCGGGTGAACACCGGGTAGCCCGGATAGCCTTCGATCTGCGCGCGCTTGATCTCGGCATCCCAGTAGGCGCCCTTGACCAGGCGCACCTGCAGGCGGCGACCAGCGCGGCGTGCCATGTCGGCCAGATGGTCGATCGTGTACGGGGTGCGCTTCTGGTAGGCCTGCACCACCACGCCGAAGCCGTCCCAGCCGGCCAGCGAGGCGTCGGAGAAGACCTGCTCGATGATGTCCAGCGACAGTTCCAGGCGGTCGGACTCTTCGGCGTCGACGGTGCAGCCGATGCCGTAGCTCTTGGCCAGCTGCGCCAGTTCCAGCACGCCCGGCACCAGGTCCTTCAGCACGCGCTCGCGCTTGGCGTGCTCGTAGCGCGGGTACAGCGCCGACAGCTTGATCGAGATGCCCGGGGCGTTGTTGACGTCGCCGTCCGGACGGCCGCCGCGTGCCTTGTGATCGCCGCCGATGGCGTGGATCGCACGACGGTAGTCTTCCAGGTAGCGCAGCGCGTCCTTCATGGTCAGCGCGCCTTCGCCCAGCATGTCGAAGGAGTAGCGGTAGCTGGCGTTGTCGCCCTTGTGCGAGCGCGACAGCGCTTCGCTGATGGTGCGGCCCATGACGAACTGGTGGCCCATGATCTTCATCGCCTGGCGCACGGCAAGGCGCACCACCGGCTCACCCACGCGGCCGACCAGGCGCTTGAACGCGCTGGGCGCATCGGCGCGGGTGGCATCGTTCATCTGCACCAGCTTGCCGGTCAGCATCAGGCCCCAGGTGGAGGCGTTGACCAGCACCGAGTCACTGCCGCCCAGGTGCTTTTCCCAGTCGGCATCGGCCAGTTTGTCGCGGATCAGCTTGTCGGCGGTGTCCTGGTCCGGAATGCGCAGCAGCGCCTCGGCCACGCACATCAGCAGCACGCCTTCCTCGCTGCCCAGGTCGTACTGGCGCATGAAGGCTTCGATCGCGCCCTGGTCCTTGGCGCGCACGCGCACGCGGCCGACCAGGTCGGCGGCCAGCGCCTGCACCCTGGCCTGTTCCTCGGCGGGCAGGCGGGCCTGCGCCAGCAGCTCGCGCACGTGGCTGGCCTCGTCCTTCAGCCAGGCATCGGTAATGGCCTGGCGGAACGGGTTGGGGGGCGCCGGCAATTCCGGCGACAGCAGCGCGCCGGGACGCAGGGCGTCGTGGGCGGCAGGGGAGGAGGAGGGTGCGTTCATGCCGGTCCGGCCAATGGAAAACTTGGCGATTTTAATCATTTTTGCGGGTTGCGGAAGTGCCCCGCAGCCACCTTCGTGAAGCGCTGATAGTCCCTAGCTGCGGTGGATTCAGCGTGTTCAGCAAGCGCCGCAGAATTTGTGCTGAATTCGTCATTCGTGCCGCCGACCTCATGCTGTGTTGCAGCATGGGAAAAAGTGTGAATGCACCCTTGCTACCGGCGAGAGGGCGGGGCTACCATCGAGACGTTTCCCGCGGCAGGAACGCGGTTGCGACATGATCGAGGTGCTTCCAGCTCCGGATGGGTCAGGTACGCAGCTGCGGCTGCGTCCCCCACGGGCGCTCGATGCCCGGCAGTTCGTCCTGTTGTTCACCGTGTTGTCGGGTGCGATGTGGCTGGTGTCCGCCCTCGGGTGGTTGGCCGGCAATGCATTCGCCCCCCTGTTCGCGCTGCTGTACAGCCTGGTGCTGGCGGCCGCGCTGCGTGCCTTGTGGCGCAGCGGTGAACGGCAGGAGGAGATCCGGGTAGTGCCGGCGTACGTGGAGGTCATTCCCGTACCCGGTGGATCGCCGGTGTTCCGGGCCCACCCCCACTGGGTGCGCCTGCTCACCGACGATGAGAGGGTCCGGCTGGCATCCAGCGGCCGGCAGGTGGAGGTGGGGAGTTTCCTCGCGCCGGCCGAACGTCAGACGCTCGCAGAGACACTTGAAAGCTTGCTCGCCGCCAGCGATGGCGGCAACCGACGACGCTAAGGGTCTAGGCAATGAAGCAAAGCAGCAGGTGGGGCACGAAGTGCGTGAACGTGGTTGCCGCAGTGCTGGCGACCGGGGGACTGATGCCGGCGTTGGCCTGGGCCCAGGCGGCCGATCCGAAGCCGTGGCAGCTGAACATGGGCAAGGGGGTGACCCAGACCTCGCGCCTGGCCTGGGAATCGAACAACCTGTCGTTGATCATCTGCACGGTGATCGGCGTCATCGTGTTCGGAGCGATGGCCTACGCCATCTTCAAATTCCGCAAATCCAAGGGTGCGGTTGCGGCCACCTTCAGCCACAACACCAAGGCCGAGATCATCTGGACGGTGATCCCGGTGATCATCCTGATCGTGATGGCATGGCCGGCCACGGCCAACCTGATCAAGATGTACGACACCCGCGACGCCGAGATGACGGTCAAGGTCACCGGCTACCAGTGGATGTGGAAGTACGAATACCTCGGCGAGAACGTCACCTTCACCAGCCGCCTGGACCGCGAGTCCGACCGCATACGGCAGAGTGGCGTCGTGCCGACCCGCGAGAGCCATCCGCATTATCTGCTGGACGTGGACAACCGGCTGGTGCTTCCGGTCGACACCAAGGTGCGCTTCGTCATCACCTCCGACGACGTGATCCACGCCTGGTGGGTGCCGGCGCTGGGCTGGAAGCAGGACGCCATCCCCGGCTTCATCAACGAAGCCTGGACCCGCATCGAGCAGCCGGGCGTCTACCGCGGCCAGTGCGCCGAGCTGTGCGGCAAGGACCACGGGTTCATGCCGATCGTGGTCGAGGCGGTGTCCAAGGAGGAATTCAAACAGTGGCTGGCGCAGCGCAAGCCGGCGGCGCCTGCCACGCCGGCGGCACCTGCGGCACCGGCCGAACCGACTGCACCGGCGGGCGAAGCACCGGCTGCGCCTGCTGCTGCAGAAGCGGGCAGCGCACCTGCCACAGCGTCCAGCGGCGCGTGATGTAAAGCCCGCGGCCGCCAGCGGCCGTGGTGACAACCGATTCTGAGAGGTGTTTTGCAATGGCGCACTCGGCAGTTGGGCACGACGATCACCATCACCACCAGAGCTTCTTCGAGCGTTGGTTCTTCTCGACCAACCACAAGGACATCGGCACGCTGTACCTCGGTTTCAGCTTCATCATGTTCATCATCGGTGCGGCGATGAGCGTGGTGATCCGCGCCGAGCTGGCGCAGCCGGGCCTGCAGTTCGTCAAGCCCGAGTTCTTCAACCAGATGACCACCGTGCATGCGCTGGTGATGATCTTCGGTGGCGTGATGCCGGCCTTCGTCGGCCTGGCCAACTGGATGATCCCGCTGCAGATCGGCGCGCCGGACATGGCGCTGCCGCGGATGAACAACTGGTCGTTCTGGTTGCTGCCGGTGGCCTTCAGCCTGCTGCTGCTGACCCTGTTCCTTCCTGGCGGTGCACCGGCCGGTGGCTGGACGCTGTACCCGCCGCTGTCGCTGCAGGGTGGCTACAACGTCGCCTTCAGCGTGTTCGCCATCCACGTGGCCGGCATCAGTTCGATCATGGGCGCGATCAACATCATCGCCACCGTGCTCAACATGCGCGCGCCAGGCATCGACCTGCTGAAAATGCCGATCTTCTGCTGGGCCTGGCTGATCACCGCCTTCCTGCTGATCGCAGTGATGCCGGTGCTGGCCGGTGCGGTGACCATGCTGCTGACCGACAAGTTCTTCGGCACCAGCTTCTTCAACGCCGCCGGTGGCGGTGACCCGGTGATGTACCAGCACATCTTCTGGTTCTTCGGCCATCCCGAGGTCTACATCATGATCCTGCCCGCCTTCGGCGTGGTCAGCGAGATCATCCCGACCTTCAGCCGCAAGCCGCTGTTCGGTTACCAGGCGATGGTGTACGCCACCGCCGCGATCGCCTTCCTGTCGTTCATCGTCTGGGCCCACCACATGTTCACCGTGGGCATGCCGCTGGGCGGCGAGATCTACTTCATGTTCGCCACCATGCTGATCTCGATCCCCACCGGGGTGAAGGTGTTCAACTGGGTCAGCACCATGTGGCGTGGCTCGCTGACGTTCGAGGCACCGATGCTGTGGTCGGTGGCCTTCGTCATTTTGTTCACCATCGGTGGCTTCTCCGGCCTGATGCTGGCGATCGTCGCCGCCGACTTCCAGTACCACGACACCTACTTCGTGGTGGCCCACTTCCACTACGTGCTGGTGACCGGCGCGGTGTTCGCGCTGATCGCCGCGGTGTACTACTGGTGGCCGAAGTGGACCGGGCGCATGTACAGCGAGAAGTGGGCCAAGGTGCACTTCTGGTGGTCGATCGTGTTCGTCAACCTGCTGTTCTTCCCGCAGCACTTCCTCGGCCTGGCCGGCATGCCGCGCCGTATTCCCGATTACAGCGTGGCCTTCGCCGACTGGAACCTGATCAGCTCGATCGGTGCGTTCGGCATGTTCGTCACCCCGTTCATGATGGCGGCGATCCTGCTGTCCTCGCTGCGCAATGGCGAGAAGGCCGAGGCCCGTTCCTGGGAGGGTGCACGCGGCCTGGAGTGGACGCTGCCGTCGCCGGCACCGGCGCACACCTTCACCACGCCGCCGACCATCCGCCCGGGAGATCTGGCGCATGACGACATCACGCATTGAGGTGGGGCATGCATAACGAGAGCCCGCTGCAGACCGGTAGAGCCGAGCCATGCTCGGCTGACGTGGAGCAGCCGAGCATGGCTCGGCTCTACAACAGCCCGGGTGATGCCCCGGAAAACGGCATCGAGCAGCAACGCCAGCGCGCCAGGCGCACGGCGATGTGGGTCGGCGCCATCGCCGTGCTGGTCTACGTCGGCTTCATCCTCAGCGGGGTGATCGGCCGATGAGCGAGGCGCCAGCCAGCACACCGTCACGCAGTGCGGGGCTGCCGCGCCTGATCGGTGTGGCGGTGGCGGTGTTCCTGCTCACGTTCTCGCTGGTGCCGCTGTACCGCATCGCCTGCGAGAAGGTGTTCGGCGTACGCCTGGAACGCGGCCCCGGCAGCGAGGCCAGCACCGGCGCCGCCACCGGCAAGCGCACCGTGCGCGTCGAGTTCGATGGCGGCGTCAATTCGCGCCTGCCGTGGTCGTTCCACCCCGAACAGCTGACCATGGACGTGGTGCCCGGCGAACTCAACGAGGCGCTGTACTTCGCCCGCAACGACAGCCAGCAGGCGGTAGTCGGCAGTGCGGTGCCTTCGGTGGCGCCGGCGCGTGCCTCGGGCTTCTTCAGCAAGACCGAATGTTTCTGTTTCACCGCGCAGACGCTGCAGGCTGGCGAGAAGCGCGACATGCCGGTGCGTTTCATCGTCGATCCGGACCTGCCGCCGGAGATCAGGACGATCACCTTGTCCTACACCTTCTACCGCAACGACGCGCTGTCCGATCGGCTGGCCCCGGCCGCCACCTCGGAAGGCGCGCACGCCGCACCCTGACCCGGATACCGACATGGCCCAGACACCGACCGACGCCAACGTGTACTTCGTCCCGGCCCAGAGCAAATGGCCGTTCGTGGGTTCCATCGCGATGATGGTGACCATGGTCGGCGTGGCCAGCTGGCTCAACGATGCCAGCTGGGGGCGCTGGACGTTCTACATCGGTATCGCGATGCTGGTGCTGACCCTGTTCTGGTGGTTCAGCGACGTGGTGCGCGAATCGCAGGCCGGCAACTACAACCACCAGGTCGATGGCTCATTCCGGATGGGGATGATCTGGTTCATCTTCTCCGAGGTGATGTTCTTCGGCGCCTTCTTCGGCGCACTGTTCTACACCCGCAACCTGGGCCTGTCGTGGCTCAGTGGCGAAGGTCGCGGGGTGATGACCAACGAGCTGCTCTGGCAGGGCTACTCGGCAGGTTGGCCGACCAACGGCCCGGCGGCGATCGGTGGCGCATTCCAGACCATTCCGGCCTGGGGCCTGCCGCTGATCAATACGCTGATCCTGCTGACCTCCGGCGTGACCCTGACCATCGCCCACCACGCACTGAAGGCCGGCAACCGCCGCCAACTGCTGATCTGGCTGGGCCTGACCGTGGTGCTCGGCCTGGGCTTCCTGACCCTGCAGGCGGAGGAGTACATCCACGCCTACAAGGAGCTGAACCTGACGCTCGGCTCTGGCATCTATGGTTCGACGTTCTTCATGCTGACCGGCTTCCACGGCGCGCACGTGCTGCTGGGCACGATCATGCTGATCGTGATGTGGCTGCGTTCGGCCAAGGGGCACTTCACCCGCGACAACCATTTCGGTTTCGAAGCCGCCGCGTGGTACTGGCACTTCGTCGACGTGGTGTGGCTGATGCTCTTCATGTTCGTCTACGTGCTTTGACCACGCACGCATCGGTGGCCTCAGCCGCCGATGCCGTGCGGTTTGATCCAGCCCATGTAGATGCTCACGATCACCAGCAGGATCAACGCCACCGATACCGCGATGCGGCGGGTCAGTGCGTTGACCGTGCGCTTGGTCTGGCCGCGGTCGACCAGCAGGTAATAGAGGCCGGCGCCCAGATTCCAGACGATGACAATCAGAAACGCGATTACCAGCAGGGTCTTCAACGAATCACTCATGCGCGGCTCGAGGGCAGGGTGGATGGGCCTATCTGACCGCGTTTGCGCGGACTTGTCATGATGCGCCAGCACACGCGCGTGATCGGATGGCTGCTGGCAGTGCTGGCCATGGCCGGTTTCACCGCATTGGGGCTGTGGCAGCTGCAGCGCATGCATGCCAAACAGGCAATGTTGGATGCGCAGGGTCCAGCTGTGGCACAGGCATTGCCGCTGTCGCAGGCACTCGCGGCGACCGGCGCGTTGCACGGCGTGGCCGACCACGGCCGCTTCCTGCCCGGCGTGGTGCTGCTGGACAACCAGACCCGGCATGGCCGCGCCGGGGTGAAAATCTATCGCCCGTTCCGCAGTGACGAAGGCAGCGTGCTGCTGGTCGATCTCGGCTGGCGCGCGCTGCCGCCGGATCGCACCCTGCCGGATGTGCCGTCGCCGCCTTCGCCGGTGGCCGTACGTGGGCTGCTGGCGCCGCCGCCATCAGCGGGACTGGCACTGGGCCCGGCGTTCTCCACCACCGGTGAGGCCGGGCGCTGGCTGGCCAGCCGCCTGCCCGCCGAGGGCCTGGCGGCGGCGCTTGGCCTGCCGGCATTGCCCGACCGCGTGCTGCGGCTGGACCCGGCACTGCCATTCGGCGATGAGCGCGACCTGGACCTGTTGCCGAACACACTGCCGCCGCAGCGTCACCTGGGCTACGCCGTGCAGTGGTTCGGGCTGGCCCTGACCGTGATGGTGGTCGCGCTGGTGCTGGAGTGGCGCCGGAGGCGCGTGATTACCCGGTAGTGCCGGCCGTTGGGCGGCAAGCCCTCGGTTTCCTGGATGCCGGCCGGCAGCCGGCACTACCGGCATCCCTTACCCAACCATGAGAAAATGCCCCGCATGAACACTGCTACGTCCCCGCAGGCGCGCGGCTCCGGCCGCCGGACCCTGGTGCTGCTGTTTGCCGTGTTCTTCGGTGCGATGGCGCTGGCCGCCGTGCTGCGCTTCACCGGCTGGCAGCCAGCCGGGCACCGCAATGCCGGCCAGCTGCTGAAGCCGCCGGTGGACCTGCGCCAGCAGGCGCCCACCCTGGCCAGCGGCCAGCCTTATCCGTGGAATCCCGAGGCCCGTACCTGGCGCCTGCTGGTGGCGCCGGCCGGTGCCTGCGACGCGCAGTGCGTCACTTTGTCGCAGGGACTGGGCAAGGTGTGGCAGCTGTTCGGCCATAACGCCGATAATGTCGAGATTCTGTGGCTGGGAACGCCACCGGCGTCGATCGCCTCGCTGCCCGCGTTGCGGCCGCTGGCTCCGTCGCCAGCCCTGCGCGCGGCGCTGCCTGGCGTCGATGATCCGGCGGGATTGCCGGTCTACGTGATCGATCCGAACGGCTTCGTGATCATGCGTCATGCCCCGGGCACCGACCTGGGTGGCCTGCGCAAGGACATGGCCACGTTGCTGAAACTGAAGTGAGTCCCGTTTGATGAGCCTTTCCGCGCGTCCGGCGCTGCACCGCAATTTCCACCGCCTGGCGTGGTTCGCCATGATCATGACCGCGAGCACGATCATGTTCGGCGCCTTCGTGCGCCTGTCCGATGCCGGCCTGAGCTGCCCGGACTGGCCGACCTGCTATGGCCAGGCCACCTGGCCGCAGCACGTGGAAGAGACCATCGGCCACCCGGCGACGGAGATCCGCCCGCTGGAGACCCACAAGGCCTGGCGTGAGCAGGTGCACCGCTTCCTGGCCGGCGCGCTGGGCATCGAGATCCTGACCCTGGCGCTGTTGGCCACGCGCAAGCGGCGATTCGGAAGCACGGCGGTAGTGACCGCCTGCGTACTGGTGGCCGCCGGCATACCGCTGTACATGATGGGCTGGCATGGCACCGCCAGCGCGCTGGCGCTGATCGGCGAGGCGATCCTGCTGATCGCCGCGCTGCGCTGGAGCAACATCGACCTGGCGCGCGCTGCACTGCTGACCCTGGCGGTGGTGATCTTCCAGGCTCTGCTGGGCATGTGGACGGTGACCCTGCTGCTCAAACCCATCGTGGTGATGGGCCATCTGCTGGGCGGCATGCTGATGTTCGCGCTGCTGGTGTGGATGGCCTGGCGCGCGACGCACATGCCGATCACCCTGGCCGAGGCGCCGAAGCTGAAGTGGCTGTTGCGCATCGGCGTAGCGGTGCTGGTCACCCAGATCGCGCTGGGCGGTTGGGTCAGCGCCAACTACGCGGCGCTGGCCTGCGGCGGCGGCAGCGCCTCGCTGGACAACTTCCCGCGCTGTGCCAACCAGTGGTGGCCGCAGCACAACTTCGTCGAGGGCTTCACCCTGTGGCGCGGCATCGGCGTGGACTACGAAGGGGGCGTGCTGGATGGCGCTTCGCGTATCGCCATCCAGATGGCGCACCGCCTGTTCGCGGTGGTGGTGGCCGTCTACCTGCTGTGGCTGGGCGTGCGCCTGTTCCGCCTGCCGAGCATGCGTGGCTGGGCCAGCGCGCTGATCGCGCTGCTGGTGCTGCAGGTCACCCTCGGCATCCTCAATGTGAAGCTGGCGCTGCCGCTGGAAGTGGCGGTGGCCCACAACGGCGTGGCCGTTGCCCTGTTGTTCGTACTGGTCAGCCTGCTGGCCCGCCTGCGTGCCCCGGACTGATCCCATGTTTTCCAATTACCGCCAGTACTGGGACCTGACCAAGCCCAAGGTCGTCGCCCTGATCGTCTTCACCGCCCTGGTCGGCATGGTCCTGGCCATTCCGGGCATGCCCAGCTGGGAGCAGGTGCGTGCCGGCGTGCTTGGTTTCCTCGGCATCTGGCTGGCGGCCTCGGCCGCGGCTGCGATCAACCAGCTGCTGGATGCGCACATCGATGCGCAGATGGCGCGCACCTCGTGGCGTCCGCTGGTGGTGGGCAAGGTCAAGCCGTGGCAGGTGCTGGTGTTCGCCGGCGTGCTGATCGTGCTGTCGATGACCATCCTGGTGCTGTGGGTGAACCTGATCACCGCGGTGCTGACCTTCGCCTCGCTGATCGGCTACGCGGTGATCTACACCGTGTACCTCAAGCGTGCGACCTCGCAGAACATCGTCATCGGTGGCCTGGCCGGCGCGATGCCACCGATGCTGGGCTGGGCCGCAGTGACCGGCATGCAGGGCTCGTCGGACTGGGCGTACTCGTCGCTGCTGGTGCTGATCATCTTCATCTGGACGCCGCCGCACTTCTGGGCGCTGGCGATCTTCCGCCGCGAGGACTACGCCAAGGCGGAGATCCCGATGCTGCCGGTGACCCACGGCGTGGTGCATACCCGCAAGCAGATCATGGTGTATTCGGTGGTGCTGGCGCTGGTGTGCCTGCTGCCGTACCTGGTGGGCATGAGCGGTGCGTTCTACCTGGGCGGTGCGATCGTGCTCAACGCGGTGTTCCTCTGGTATGCCTGGCGCATGCTCAACCCGCCGGACGAGCTGTTCTCGATGAAGATGTTCTATTACTCCATCGTCTATCTGATGGCGTTGTTCGCCTTCCTGCTGGTGGACCACTGGATCCTGCCCTGGTTGTGACCGGTTGGTGTATCCACGCATGGTGTGGATCAACTGTAGAGCCGAGCCATGCTCGGCTGAGGGCTGATCGGAGAAGCAGCCGAGCGTGGGCTCGGCGCTGCACTTGATCTCTTCCAGCTGCGTCGCCATTGCTGTTCCTGACCCCAAGGAAAGGAAGGCGCAGGGATGCATTCGATCTTCCGCTGGACCGCCGCGCTGCTGCTGGCGCTGGGCATGGCCCTCAGTGCGCATGCCGACGACACCGCCGCGCAGATCCGCCAGCATGCCGGTGACCATCGCCTGCTGGTACTGGGTGAGTTCCACGGCACCCGCGAGACCCCGCTGCTGGTACGGGAGCTGATGGAGGCCTACGCGGCCGATGGCACACCGGTGCGGTTGGCATTGGAGCTGCCGACCGACGAGAACGCCGCGCTGGCGACCTATACGGCGTCTGCCGGCACAGCCGAGGCGCGCGCTGCATTGCGTGGCACGACGTATTGGAACGTCCGCAGCCGGATGCATGACGGCCGTCGCAGCGAGGACATGCTTGAGCTGATCGAGGCGGTACGCGTGCTGCGCAGCCAAGGGCGCGACGTGCAGGTGTTCGGCTTTGATCGCATGCTTCCCGCCAACATGGCCGGCACTGGTACGCGTGACCGGGTGATGGCCGAAGAAGTAAGAGCACGCGCGCGGGCGCTGCCGAAGAACGGGCGGCTGCTGGTGCTGACCGGTAACGTACATGGCATGCGTACGCAGCCGAAGATGATTGCGTACCCGCCGATGACGGCACTGCTGAAGGATCTGGACCTTTACAACGTGCGTATCGAGGCGCGTGGCGGGGAAGGCTGGGGCTGCACGGCACCTCAACGCTTTGGTGTACGTCCGCTGCCCAGTTACAACGGTGAGTCGCCCAGGCGGCACACTGCTGGTGACCGCAGTTATGACCTGCAGGTATGGCTGCCGCGCTTCAGCGTGGCGCGGCTGCTGGACAGCGATTCTGTCTGGTGATCATCCACGCGCCGTTCAACCGTCAGCCGGGCATGGGCTCGGCTCTACAGTAGATCCATGCCATGCGTGGATGGATTTGCGGCTCAGGGCTTGCGCCGCGCATAACGCTGCGCGATCACGCCGCAGACGATCAATTGGATCTGGTGGTAGATCATCACCGGCAGCACGATCGCGCCCAGGCTGCCGCCGGCGAACAGCACCTTGGCGATCGGCACGCCGGTGGCCAGGCTCTTCTTCGAGCCGCAGAACACGATGGCGATCTCGTCCTCGCGGTTGAAACGCAGGCGGCGGGCGATGAACGTGATCAGCGGCATGGCGATGCCCAGCAGTACCGCGGCCACCACTGCCACGGCCAGCAACGACAGCAGCGGCGTCTTGCTCCACAAGCCTTCGGTAACGGCTTCGCCGAACGCCGAGTACACCACCAGCAGGATGGTGGCCTGGTCGGTGTAGCGCAGCAGCGCGCGCTGCTTTTCCACCCAGCCGGCGATCCACGGCCGCAGCAGATGGCCGGCGACGAACGGCACCAGCAGCTGCAGCATGATGCCGCCGATCGCATGCAGCGGGTCGTGCACACCGCCGGAGGTGCCGGCCAGCGCGGTCAGCAGCAGCGGGGTCAGGAACACGCCGAGGATGCTCGACAGTGAGGCACTGCACACCGCTGCCGGTACATTGCCGCGGGCCATCGAGGTGAACGCGATGGACGACTGCACGGTGGAGGGCAGGGTGCACAGGAACAGCACGCCCAGGTACAGCTCCGGAGTCAGCAGCCAGCCCGACAGCGGCTTGAACATCAGCCCCAGCAGCGGGAACAGGATGAAGGTGCAGGCCAGGATGGTCAGGTGCAGCCGCCAGTGCAGCATGCCGCCGATGATCGACTCGCGCGGCAGGCGCGCGCCATGCAGGAAGAACAGCGCGGCGATGGCGACGGTGGTGACGTCATCGAGGACGATGGCGGCGGCGCCCTTCATCGGCAGCAGCGAGGCCAGGCCCACGGTGCACAGCAGGGCGAGAGTGAAGTTGTCCGGTCGCAGGCGCGACCACCAGCGGGTCATGGTGGGCAGAGTCCTTGGTGCGGAGGGTTCAGGGCGAGGTGAACGGTGTGGCCAGGCGCTGGCGGGTGGCGGCTTCCAGTGACTTCAGGCCGGCGCGCTGGCCGAGCTGCAGTGCCTGTTCCGGGCTGGCGTGTTCGTAGCGTGCGTTGACCAGGCCGAGCACGGCGCCGGCGCGGTTGCCGGACGCGCAGTGCAGCAACACCGGCCCCTGGCTCTGCTGCAGCGCCTGGTGCACGGCACGGATGTTGGCGGCATCGAGCCCCTCGGCGCCGGCCATCGGAATGCGCACGTAGCGCAGGCCCAGCGATTCGGCCGTGCGGGTCTCATCGAAACCACGGTCCTCGTCGGGCTGGCGCAGGTCGATCACCGTGCGTACGCCCTGTGCGGCCAAGGCCTGCAGCTGTGCGGCGCTGGGTTGGCCACCGGCATACAGGCCGGGGCGGACTTCGTTGAGGGGCGCGTCTTCGGCCAGGGCCGTCAGTGGCAGGCAGAGCGACAACAACAGCAGGCAGGTCAGGCGCAGCAGCATGGTCCTCTCCGTGAAAACGTCCTGCCGCTACAAGCGCAGTCCGGCGCGGGCCTTCAACAGCTCGCGCAGTTCGTATTTGTCAGTATCGTCCAGACCCTGCTGGCGCTGCTTTGCCAACAACTCCTCCAGACGTTGCACCAGCAGCTGTTTCTCCAGCTGGGCCACGGCATCGTGCAGTTCCTGGGTCCACATCGCGTCGTCGCCGGGCATCGTCTGCGCGGCAAGCGTGTGCAGTGAAGCTTGCTCTTCACGCCCGTCGAAATGCTCCAGCAGGGCGCCGGTGCTGATGTCCGGGCGCTGCTCGACCAGGCCCAGCAGCTCCAGCAGCAGCTCCACGCCCGGCAGGCGCAGGCCCTGGAAGTGGTGCTTGCCACCCAGCGTCAGTGCCAGCGACGGCTGCTGCAGCAGCACGGCGATCGCGCCGCGCACCAGGCTGCGCTTGGCCACCGGTTGAATAGTGCGTGCCGGCTGGCGCTGAGGCATCGGCGCGCGCGCAGACGGGGCGTTGCCGCCGAGCCCGGTCAGCTGCGCCAGCTGCTGCTTCATCAGGTCGCCGAAGGCACCGTCGGGAATCTGCGCCAACATCGGCTTGGCCCGCTCGGCCAGGCGTGCCTTGCCGTCCAGCGTGCCCAGGTTGATCTCGCGGGTGAGCTCGTCGAAGAAGAACTGCGACAGCGGCGTGGCCTGCTTCAGGCGCTCGTTGAAGGCCTCGGCGCCTTCCTTGCGCACGATGGTGTCCGGGTCTTCGCCATCGGGCAGGAACAGGAAGAAGGCCTGGCGGCCATCCTTCATGCGCGGCAGCACCGACTCCAGCGCCTTCCAGCCGGCGCGGCGGCCGGCGGCGTCGCCGTCGAAGCAGAAGAACACGTCCGGCGCGTTGCGGAACAGCAGCTCGGCATGGTCCGGCGTGGTGGCGGTACCCAGCGTTGCCACCGCCTGGGTGACCCCGAACTGGAACAGCGAGACCACGTCCATGTAGCCCTCGACCACGATCAGCCGCTCGATCTTCTGGTTTGCCTGGCGCACCTGCCACAGGCCGTACAGTTCGCGGCCCTTGTGGAACAGCGCGGTTTCGGGCGAGTTGAGATACTTCGGGCCGTCGTCCTTCTCGAACACGCGGCCACCGAAGGCGATCACCCGGCCACGGCGGTCGAAGATCGGGAACATCACCCGGTCGCGGAACTTGTCGTAGACGTGGCCGCGGTCATTCTTCGAGAACAGGCCGGCGCGGTCGAGCAGCTTCATGCGCCGCTCGTCCTTGCCCAGTGCATCGCGCAGGCCGCTGTAGCCATCCGGGGCGTAGCCGATCTGGAAGCGCGCGCGGTTCTCTTCGTCCACGCCACGCCCATCAAGGTAACTGCGTGCCTTGTCGCTGCCTTCCAGGTTCTTCTGAAAGAACCGGGCGGCGGCATCCAGTGCCGAATACAGCTCGCGGCTGTCGTCCTGCTGCTGGGGGCTGCGCGGGTTCTCGTTGCGCGGTACTTCCATGCCCGCGCGCTTGGCCAGCTCATCCACCGCGTCGAGGAACTCGAGGCGGTCGTAGTTCATCAGGAAGCTGATCGCGGTGCCGTGCGCGCCGCAGCCGAAGCAGTGATAGAACTGCTTGGTGGGCGAGACCGTGAACGACGCCGAGCGCTCGTCATGGAACGGGCAGCGCGCGGCGTACTCCTTGCCCTGGCGCTTCAAAGGCACGCGGCTGCCCACCACCTCGACGATGTCGGTGCGGGCGAGCAGGTCGTCGATGAAAGCGTCGGGGATACGGGCCATGGGCAACAGGGCAGGGCGCGGTGCAGGACCACGCGACGGAACCGGGGGCGGTCGGCCTAGTTTACCCCCTGTCGGGCACCTGGCTGGCGGTTGCCGGATCAATGCCGGCTGCGGCCAGGTGATGACGCGCGCGCAGGCGCTCATCGATCACCGCCGTCATCAGGGCGCCAACGAAGAACACGACGGTGGCGTAGTAGATCCAGACCAGCGAGATCACCAGCGCACCCATCGAGCCGTAGGCACTGCCGGGGGCCACGGTGGCGATGTAGACGCCGATGCCATAGCGGCCCAGCGCGAACAGTGCCGAGGTGATGACGCCGCCGATGAAGGCCTGGCGCCACGCCACGCGACGGTCGGGCAGGTAGTGGTACATGAAGGCGAACCCCACCGCGTACAGCAGCAGGCTCGTGACGTACCCCAGCGCGGGCAGAATCGAGGGCAGTTGCGCGAAGGCCACCTGCAGCACCGTGGTGGCGGTCATCGACAGGATCAGCAGGAAGCCCAGCGCCAGCACCACGCCGAACGAGAACACGCGCTTGCGCAGCCAGGCCTTGAGGCCTTCCAGGCGCTCGCCGCTGGTGCGGAAGATCAGGTTCAGTGCGTTCTGCAGCTGGGCGAACACGGCGGTGGCGCCGACGAACAACAACAGCGTGCTCCACACGCCCGCCAGCGAGCCGACATCCGGCTGGTTGTCAGCGTTCTTCAGAACGGTTTCGGCCACGGTAGCCGCGCTGCTGCCGGCCACCGAGCTGATCTGGTCGATCAGTGCCTGCTGGGCCGGTGGGTACAGCGAGGCGGTCAGCCACAGCAGCAGCACCAGCAACGGTGCCATCGACAGCAGGGCGTAGAAGGAGACGGAAGCTGCCTGGGTCAGCACGTCGACGTCGACGAAGCGCTTGGCCACCGCCATCGGGAAGCTGTCCTGCAGGCGCTTGATGTACTTGCGCAGTGACACGGGAACGTTGGGCTCGGGTTCAACCATGTGTGCGGTTGTAGCAGGCGACCGACGAAGGTGCGGTGAAGCGGGTGCATCAATGGGGTCAGAGCCCTTCCGTGTCGCGGAAGGGATCCGACCGCAAGTGCTGGATTACGCCAGCAGCTGCTTGACCAGCTTGGAGACCAGGCCCATGTCGGCCTGGCCGGCGAGCTTGGGCTTCAGTGCGCCCATCAGCTTGCCCATGTCGGCCGGGCCGGAGGCGCCGGTTTCGGCGATGGCGGCCTGGATGGCGGCCACGATCTCGGCTTCGCCCATCTTGGCCGGCAGGTAGGCTTCGATGACCACGATCTCGGCGCGCTCGATCTCGGCCAGGTCTTCGCGGTTGGCGGCTTCGTACTGGCTGACCGAGTCCTTGCGCTGCTTGACCATCTTGTCGAGCACGGCGATCACGGCGGTGTCGTCCAGTTCGATGCGCTCGTCCACTTCGCGCTGCTTGATGGCGGCGTTGATCAGGCGGATCACGCCCAGCTTGTGCTTCTCGCCCGCCTTCATGGCGGCCTTCATGTCTTCGGTGAGCTGCTGCTTCATGCTCATGAGGAACCTCGTGGTGGTAGGTGGGGCGGGGCGGATGCCCGAACCCGGAAACGCAAAAAGCCGGCGACGCTCGCGCGTGCCGGCTTCGGCTCCATCGCGACAGGCAGGCCTGCCGCAATGAAGATGCGTCCGATCAGTACAGGCGCTGACGCTTGGTGACGTCGCGCGACGAGCGGCGCAGCTGACGCTTCACAGCAGCGGCGGCCTTGCGCTTGCGCTCCTGGGTCGGCTTTTCGTAGAACTCGCGCTTGCGGGTTTCGGCCAGCACACCGGCCTTTTCGCAAGTGCGCTTGAAGCGGCGAAGAGCAAACTCGAAGGGCTCGTTCTCGCGGACTTTGACGCTGGGCATGGAATCTCCGGGACACAGTAGAACCGGGTCACGCCCGGCGAGCCGCACATTATAGCGGCGAATCAACAAACTGCAAGCGGCCAACCCTGAATACGGGCCGGGGGTTCGAAAGCAGTGAGATCTGCACGCTCCCCGAGGGGCGGCAGGGGCGTCATAATAGCAGGCATGCGAGTCCTTGGCATCGAATCTTCCTGTGATGAGACCGGCGTGGCGGTGTATGACACCGACCTTGCCGGCAGCGCGGCCCTGCGCGCCCATGCGGTCTACAGCCAGATCGCCCTGCACGCCGAGTACGGTGGTGTGGTGCCCGAGCTGGCCAGCCGTGACCACGTCCGCAAGCTGCTGCCCCTGGTGCGCCAGACCCTGGCAGAAGCTGGCCTTGGCGTAGACGACATCGACGGCGTGGCCTACACGGCCGGCCCCGGCCTGGTTGGTGCGCTGCTGGTGGGCGCGGGCGTGGCCCGCTCGCTGGCCTGGGCGCTGGAGGTACCGGCGGTGGGCGTACACCATATGGAAGGCCACCTGCTGGCCCCGCTGATGGAAGACGACCCGCCGGAAGCGCCGTTCGTGGCGCTGCTGGTGTCCGGTGGCCATACCCAGCTGGTGGCAGTGGACGCCATCGGCCAGTACCGGCTGCTGGGCGAGACCCTGGATGACGCGGCCGGCGAGGCCTTCGACAAGACCGCCAAGATGATGGGCCTGCCCTATCCGGGCGGGCCGCAGCTGGCCAGGCTGGCCGAGCAGGGCACGCCGGGTGTCTACCGCTTCGCGCGGCCGATGACCGACCGCCCGGGGCTGGATTTCAGCTTCTCCGGCCTGAAGACCCAGGTCCTGATGGCCTGGCGCGACAGCGACCAGAGCGAGCAGACCCGTGCCGATATCGCCCGTGGCTTTGAAGATGCGGTGGTCGAGACCCTGTCGATCAAGTGCGAGCGCGCGCTGGAAGCGGCCGGCACCAACGTGATCGTGGTGGCCGGCGGTGTCGGCGCCAACAAGCGCCTGCGCGCCCGCCTGCAGCAGATGGCCGAGCGCCTCGGCGGCCGTGCCTGCTTCCCGCGGCCGGCACTGTGCACCGACAACGGCGCGATGATCGCCTTCGCCGGCGCGCTGCGCCTGCAGGCCGGCCAGCACAGCCCGCCGAAGGTGGATGTGACCCCGCGCTGGGACATGGCGACCCTGCCGGCGGTCTGAGCCCCCCGGCCGCGCGAACCGCTCGATCGGCGTTTGTAGAGTCGAGCTTGCTCGACTGGGCGCAATGACGGACACAGAGCAGTCGAGCAAGCTCGACTCTACAGGCAGGCCTCCGTAGCGCCGGGCCACGCCCGGCTACACATTACGGACGCCCTGCCAACGGCGACGCGGCCAACACCGTCGTCGCCCGCTCATGGCGTTGCAGCCAGCCCAGCGTGTGCGGGCAGCGGGCGTGGATCAGCCGCCCGATCGCGGCCAGGTCGGCGCCGATGTCGCGTTCCAGGATGGGCTCGTGGTGCGCGATGCGATTGTGTAGGTGGCGGATGCGCCCGATATCCGCATGGATGGCTTTCCTGACGGCACTGGGATGAGCAGAGGGAGCATGCTGCAGAACCCTGCTGAGTGCGGGTATCCAAAGCGTGGAGTCGAAGCGACAGGTGAAGAGCTGCTGCCAGAACACCATTGGCAGGTTGGCGACGATCCCAGGTGTATCGGTTACGCGGCTGGCAAGGTGTTCCAGTGCCGTGCGCGGAGAAGTACTGGATGAGGTTGGCAGCCTGCGTCGGAAGGCATCATTCCAGGGCCAACGCGGGCCATGCTGCCGGGCGAGCACAGCTGCAGCGGCGTTGCGGGTGACCACTTCGCACAGATGGACCGGCATCATCAGTGCACTGCACATCCGCATGTTCCACAGGTACAGGGATTCGGCCGTGACGTCGGGGCTGCAGGTCGATGCGATTCTCTCGTAAGTAGACAGGCGCTCCGCTGACAACGCGCGCCGCAGTACATCGTAGGGAGCCATCGTCATGTGCGGTGGTGAAGGAGGGATCGATGTTCGCGAGAGTGGGCGGCGGCGACCATCAGGGAACGTCGTTGTCCGCGCGGCTGATTTTCTGCGTTTTGCCTCGGACGAATACCTGACCTGCCCTGTCGGAATTGGCCTTGACCGGCGATCTGGTCCTTGCCTAATCTGCGTGCCTGCGCCACCGGGACTCGCGGCTGGATTCCAGCTCCCCCCGGGGACAAACGGTAGTACCAAAGGGCCCTGCTAGTGGGGCCCTTTGTCTTTTCCGGCGCCGTCTCCCTGCCGACCGCTCACCGCCCGTTCCGGGCAGGCTCACCGCCGTGCCGTTACCATGGCCGCCTGTATTCGTGCCGGTAAGCGCAATGGACAAGGTTTTCATCGAAGGGCTGACGATCGACGCCCTGATCGGGATCTACGATTGGGAACGACGGATCCGCCAGGACCTGGTGTTCGACCTGGAAATGGGTTTCGACAACCGTCGCCCCGCTGCCACCGATGACATCGCCCATACCTTGAACTACAAGGCGGTGAGCAAGCGCCTGGAGCAGTTCGTGCGCGAATCGGAATTCGGCCTGGTCGAGACCCTGGCCGAGCGCTGCGCGCAGATTGTGCTGGACGAATTCGACGTGAAGTGGCTGCGCCTGAAGCTGAGCAAGCCGGGCGCGGTGCGCGGCGCGCGCGCGGTGGGCGTGATCATCGAACGTTCGCGGGACTGACCCGGTTGCGCCGGCCATTGGCCAGCAGACCCGGTAGCGCCGGTCGTTGGCAGGCAACCTCAACAGCAATGAAGAAAGGAGACAACTGATGGTGGACGCGGTGGTGGCGGTACAGTGGCTGGAAAAGCTGCAGAACACACTGGAACCCTATCCCGGCGCCTACCTGGCGTTGATGATCTCGGCGCTGCTGATCGCAGCCGGCCTGGCCAACTGGGTGACCAAGCGCATCCTGGTGCGTGGCCTGCGGCGCCTGCTGCAGCGCCTGCCGGGTGCCGAGTCCGGGCGTGGCAGCCACCTGATGCGGGTCATTTCGCGCCTGTCCAACGTGGTGCCCAGCCAGGTGATCGCCTCGGGCATCACCCTCATCCCCGATCTGCCGCCCGGCCTGGTCAACGTCATCATCAAGCTGTGCATCGTGTGGGCCGTACTGACGGTGTCGATGGCGTTTTCGCATGCGCTGGACGCGGCCAACAGCCTGTACGAGCGCAAGCCCGATGCGCGCAACAAGCCGATCAAGGGCTACCTGCAGGTGGTCAAGATCGTGGTGTTCGTGGCCGCCGGCCTGTCGATCATCGCCACCCTGCTGGGGGTGAAGCTGGGCCCGCTGGTGACCGGCCTGGGCGCAGCCACTGCGGTGCTGATGCTGATCTTCCAGGACACCATCCTGTCACTGGTGGCCAGTGTGCAGATCAGCGGCGATGGTCGTGTGCGCATCGGCGACTGGATCGAGATGCCCAGCCAGAACGCCGACGGTGATGTGATCGACATCGCCCTGCACACCATCACCGTGCAGAACTTCGACAAGACCATCACCACCATCCCGACCAAGAAGCTGGTGACCGAGTCGTTCAAGAACTGGCGCGGCATGCAGGAGGCCGGTGGCCGCCGGATCAAGCGCGCGCTGTACCTGGACCAGCACAGCGTCGGCTTCCTGGATGAGGGTGATCTGGCCTTCCTTGGCGAATTCGCGCTGTTGCGCGACTACCTGCAGGCCAAGGAGCAGGAGCTGGGCCAGTGGAACGGGCGCCTGCGCGAGCAGGGCGTGGCCGAGGTCAACAGCCGCCGCGTGACCAACCTGGGTACCTTCCGGGCCTATGTGGAGCGCTACCTGCGCAGCCACCCGGGCATCCATACCGATATGACCCTGCTGGTACGTCAGCTGCAGCCGACCACCGAAGGCCTGCCGCTGGAGCTGTACTGCTTCACCCGCAGCACTGCCTGGGGCGAGTACGAGGCGGTGCAGTCGGACATCTTCGACCACTTGTTGGCGATCCTGCCGGCGTTTGGCCTGCGGGTGTTCCAGGCCTCCAGCGACGCCATGTTGATGGCCGGGCAGCGCCAGTTGGCCGGCTCGGAGTAAGCTGCGGTGCCCCCGGCGGGGCCATACGGTCCCCGCTGGTGGCTGAAACTGAATGAAGAAACCTCTCGCCAAACGGCTCGGGATCGCTAGAATGCCGGGCTTGTAAACGTTTTCATCAAGGACTGCCGGTGGCCTCCGATCGCATCGAATCCCTCATTGCCCAGATGACCGTCGAGGAAAAGGTCGGCCAGCTGGGTGTCTTCGCGGACATGGTCCGCCCGTTCGCCCCGGACGTGAACCCGGAAGCCAACGTGCGCAATGCCGACCAGGTGCTGCAGCAGGTGCGCGAGGGCAAGGTCGGCTCGCTGTTCAATGGTGTGGGCGCCGAACTGGGCCGCCGCATCCAGCAGGTCGCCACCGAGGAAAGCCGCCTGGGCATCCCGGTGATCCTGGCTGCCGACGTCATCCACGGCATGCGTACCGTGTTCCCGATCCCGCTGGGCGAGGCCGCCAGCTTCGAGCCGGACCTGGCCGAGCGCACCGCGCGCGCCACTGCCATCGAGGCCACCGCTGCCGGCCTGCACTGGACCTATGCCCCGGCCGTGGACATCGCCCGCGACCAGCGCTGGGGCCGTGGCGCCGAAGGTGCCGGTGAGGACGTGGTACTGGGTTGTGCGTTCGCCGCCGCCCGCGTGCGTGGCTTCCAGGGCAGCGACCTGCGCGCCGCCGATTCGCTGCTGGCCACGCCGAAGCACTTCGCCGCCTACGGCGCGGTGATGGCCGGCATGGAATACAACATGGTGGATATTTCGCCGCAGACCCTGCGCGACGTGCACCTGCCGCCGTTCAAGGCCGCTTTCGATGCCGGCGCGATCACCGTGATGTCCTCGTTCAACGACATCAACGGCGTGCCGGCCAGTGCCAACGCCGAACTGCTGACCGACATCCTGCGCGGCGAATGGAAGTTCCCGGGCGTGGTGATTTCCGACTACACCGCCGACATGGAACTGGTCGCGCACGGCTATGCCGCCGACGACCGCGATGCCACCGCCAAGGCGTTCACCGCCGGCCTGGACCTGAGCATGCAGAGTGGCTTCTATGCCGAGCACCTGCCGGGCCTGGTCGAGAGCGGCGACGTGCCGATGAGCGTGCTGGATGAGGGCGTGCGCCGCATCCTGTGGCTGAAGGAAACCATCGGCCTGTTCGACGACCCGTACCGTTCGCTGGACCCGGCGCGCGAAGCCGACACCTCGCACATTGCTGCGCATGACGCACTGTCGCGCGATGCCGCACGCCGTTCGATCGTGCTGCTGAACAACCGCGACAACGTGCTGCCGCTGCAGAAGACCGGTCAGAAGATCGCGCTGATCGGCCCGTTCGTGCAGGACCGCGAGAACATCGAAGGCTGCTGGACCCTGTTCGGTGACAAGCAGCGCTACGTGGACCTGGAAACCGGCGTGCGCGCCGCCATCGGCGATGAAGCATTGCTGGAGATCGTGCCGGGCTGCGAGCTGGAAACCGCGATTCCGGGCGGCACCGAAGCCGCGGTGGCGGCCGCGCTGCGCGCCGACGTGGTGGTGTTGGCGCTGGGCGAACCGCAGCGTTACAGCGGTGAAGCGCAGTCGCGCGTGGAGATCACCCTGCCGCCGGCACAGCAGGCGCTGGCCGAGGCGGTGGCGATGACCGGCAAGCCGCTGGTGGTACTGCTGCGCAACGGTCGCGCGTTGGCGCTGCAGGGCGCGGTGCGCAATGCACAGGCGGTGGCGGTGACCTGGTACCTGGGCACGCAGACCGGCCATGCCGTGGCTGATGTGCTGTTCGGCGACTACAGCCCGTCCGGCCGCCTGCCGGTCAGCTTCCCGCAGGTGTCCGGCCAGCAGCCGTACTTCTACAACCACCCGCGCACCGGCCGCCCGGAACTGCCGACGATGTCGGAGTTCAAGGCCCGTTGGCGCGAGATCCCGAACGAACCGCTGTACCCGTTCGGCCACGGCATCGGCTACACCACCTTCGCCTACGGCGTGCCGCAGCTGAGTGCAGCGCAGCTCGGCTGGGAGGACACCCTGACCGTCACCACCACGCTGACCAACAGCGGCGACGTGGCCGGCGAGGAAGTGGTGCAGCTGTACATTCACGACCGCGTGGCCAGTCGCGTGCGTCCGGTGCGCGAACTGAAGGACTTCCGCAAGGTGGCACTGGAGCCGGGCGAGTCGACCGACGTGGTATTCACCCTCACCCGCGAGCAGTTGGCGTTCACCGGCCGCGACGGCGTGCTGCGTGCCGAGCCGGGCCACTTCGACCTGTGGGTCTGCGCCTCGTCGGCGGCAGGCGAAGCCGTGCAGTTCGAGCTGCTGAAGGCCTGATCGAAGAAAAGGGGACGGAGGGGATTAAGTCGTTTGTGGCACTAACGACTTAATCCCCTCCGTCCCCTTTTTGTTGTCCTCACTGCGGCGGCGCTACCATCGGTGTTCTTGAACCGATGGATGCCCGCGCATGCGTACGATCGCTGTGTTGATTCCCGCCCTGCTGCTGGCGGCCTGTTCGCAGCCGGCGCCGCCGGCCGAGCCCGCGGCCGATGCGCCGCCGCCGATGGAGGCCAGTGCTGCAGCGACGCCTGCGGCTGAACCGGCGACGCCGACAGCCGAACCTGCCGCAGCCGCACCGTCGGATGCGCCCGCGGAAGACGCGCGTGCGCGCATCGAGAGCGGGCTCGGTGATGCTGCGCAGTACGAAAAGGTCTTCAACGCGTTCAAGACCGCCGTGGTCGGTGGTGATCGTGCTGCCGTGGTCGAGGAAGTGCGCTTTCCGTTGAACATCAGCGGCGGAAAGAAGATCACCGGCCCCGGTGAGTTCCAGCGCAACTACGAGAAGATCATCACCCCGGCGGTGGTCAAGGCGGTGTCCGAACAGGACTTCGGCAAGGTCTTCGTCAACCAGCAGGGCGTGATGATCGGCGATGGACAGGTGTGGTTGAACGGGCAGTGCCTGGACCAGGCCTGCACGAAGACCGAGGTGAAGGTCATCACCATCC
>NZ_JAOCLC010000055.1:0-35025 GCF_029845105.1 Stenotrophomonas sp. GD03654
CGCCCACAACGCCAGCAGCACGAACCACACGCCCGACCACATCGGCATGGTCAGGCCCAGGAAGGTCCAGTCGATGTTGCCGCAGTTGCCGGTACCGGTCAGCACGGTGCGGAACACCTCCAGCGGCCCCATGGTCTCGCTCAGGAACGCCAGCGGCGGGCCACAGGTGGAACCCATTTCCGGCGGCAGCATCTGCACGTAGACGTGGCGCGCGGCGATGCCGACACCCACTGCGGCGGCAATGAACGCCAGCACGCCATAGGTCGCGCGTCCCGGGCGGTTGGAAGGCCCGTGCAGCGCACCGATCAGGAACAGCAGGCCGAGCGCGGCGAAGGCCAGGCGCTGGAAGATGCACAGCGGACACGGCTCCAGGCCCATCTTCAACTGCAGGAAGATCGCGTAGCCAAGCAGGCCCGCGCAGATCAGGAAGCCCAGGAAGAACTGGGCGCGGAAGGGCCAGCGCAGTGGATTCATCGTCAACGCTCGAATGGATCAGGCGCCAAGCGTAACCGAGAGTGCGCGCCATTCGAACCGCCACAGGTGACGCCTGTCGGAACGGTGCGGGTCGAATCCGCTCCAGAAACGCAAAAGCCCGGCAGAGGCCGGGCTTTCGCTGTGTCGCGTTGGAGCGGTCCGATTACTCGGCCACTTCCTCGGCCACGACCGGACGGTCAACCAGCTCGACGTACGCCATCGGCGCGTTGTCGCCGGCGCGGAAGCCGCACTTCAGCAGACGCAGGTAGCCGCCCGGACGGTTCGCGTAGCGCGGGCCCAGGATGGTGAACAGGTTGCCCACGGCTTCGTTGTCGCGCAGGCGAGCGAAGGCCAGACGGCGGTTGGCGACGGAGTCGACCTTGGCCAGGGTGATCAGCGGCTCGGCAACGCGGCGCAGTTCCTTGGCCTTCGGCAGGGTGGTCTTGATCAGCTCGTGCTTGAACAGCGAGGCGGCCATGTTCTTGAACATCGCTTCGCGGTGGGCGCTGGTACGGCTGAACTTACGGCCAGACTTCTGGTGACGCATGGTGATATTCCTTGGTTAATGATGAGACTGTGTGGATCGTTGTCGCCTTCCTGGCGTTGCTGCGCGGACTGCGGATGGTCCTGGCCGCCCGTCCTGGACGACCTGCCGCGCGAACCTTCGTTCGTCGTGGCATGTTGTGTTGCGTTGAAGGCCCCACCGCGAACGGTGGAGCCTTCAGGCATTACCGATATCAGCCCAGCATGCCGTGGCTGGCGACACCGGCCGGCGGCCAGTTCTCCAGCTTCATGCCGAGGGACAGGCCGCGCTGAGCCAGCACTTCCTTGATCTCGGTGAGCGACTTCTTGCCCAGGTTCGGGGTCTTCAGCAGCTCCACTTCGGTCTTCTGGATCAGATCGCCGATGTAGTAGATGCTTTCAGCCTTCAGGCAGTTGGCCGAACGCACGGTCAGCTCCAGATCGTCGATCGGGCGCAGCAGCACCGGATCCACGCCGTTGTTGGCCGGCTTGGCCGCACCGCGGTCGCGGTGGGTGAAGTCACCGAACACCGACAGCTGGTCGCTGAGGATGTCGGCGGCGGTGCGCACGGCTTCCTCGGCATCGATGGTGCCGTTGGTCTCGATATCGATGACCAGCTTGTCCAGGTCGGTACGCTGTTCGACGCGGGCCGCTTCCACGGCATAGGCGACGCGGCGGACCGGCGAGAACGAGGCATCCAGGACCAGGCGGCCGATGGCACGGGTTTCTTCGTCCGGACGACGACGCGCGGCAGCCGGCTGGTAGCCGAAACCACGTTCGATCTTCAGACGCATGTTGATCGCCGTATCCTTGGTCAGGTGGCAGATCACATGGTCGCCGTTCAGGATCTCCACATTGTGGTCGACCTTGATATCGGCAGCGGTGACAACGCCCGGGCCCTGCTTGGACAGGGACAGGGTGGCGCTGTCGCCGGAGTGCATACGGATGGCCACGTCCTTCAGGTTCAGCAGGACTTCGAGCACGTCCTCCTGCAGACCTTCGACCGTGGTGTACTCATGCAACACGCCGTCGATTTCGACTTCCGTGATGGCGAAGCCCGGGATGGACGACAGCAGCACGCGACGCAGGGCATTACCCAGCGTATGCCCGTAACCCCGCTCCAAAGGTTCGATAACGACCTTTGCACGGGTGTCGGTAAGGCGTTCGATCTGCGGACCGCGAGGACGCAGAACCTGGTTGGCGGTAACCGTCATGTTGCGGGTTCTCCTAGTGAACCCCCGGCCGTCGCCGGGGGCTCTCCAATGTGAATTACTTCGAATACAGCTCGACGATCAGCGCTTCGTTGATGTCCGCAGGCAGATCCGAACGATCCGGAACAGCCTTGAAGATGCCGGTGAACTTGCCGGAATCCACTTCAACCCACGACGGGCTCAGGTCATGCTGGGCGGCGACGGTCAGGGCTTCCTGGACGCGCAGCTGCTTGGCAGCCTTTTCAGACAGGGCGATGGCGTCGCCAGCCTTGACCTGGTACGAAGCCAGGTTGACCGACTTGCCATTCACGGTGACGCCGCGGTGCGACACCAGCTGACGGGCAGCCGGACGGGTCACGGCGAAGCCCATGCGGTAGACGACGTTGTCCAGGCGGGTTTCCAGCAGCTGCAGCAGGTTCTCGCCGGTGTTGCCCTTCTTGGTCGAGGCCTTCTTGTAGTAGTTGCGGAACTGACGCTCCAGCAGGCCGTAGATACGCTTGACCTTCTGCTTTTCACGCAGCTGGGTGGCGTAGTCGGACAGCTTGCCCTTGCGGGCAGTGGCGCCGTGCTGGCCGGGCTTCTGCTCCAGCTTGCACTTCGAGTCCAGCGCACGCGCCGGGCTCTTCAGGGACAGGTCGGCGCCTTCGCGACGGGCGAGCTTACAGGTAGGACCGATATAACGAGCCATTTCTTATCGCTCCCTTTAGACGCGACGCTTCTTCGGCGGACGGCACCCGTTGTGCGGGATAGGCGTCACGTCGATGATGTTGGTGATCTTGTAGCCGACGTTGTTCAACGAACGCACGGCCGACTCACGGCCCGGACCCGGGCCCTTGATGCGGACTTCCAGCGACTTCACGCCGTAGTCCAGCGCAGCACGACCGGCCTTTTCAGCAGCCACCTGGGCAGCGAACGGGGTCGACTTGCGCGAACCGCGGAAGCCAGCGCCACCGGAGGTCGCCCACGACAGAGCGTTGCCCTGGCGGTCGGTGATGGTGACGATGGTGTTGTTGAACGAAGCGTGGACGTGGGCAACGCCGTCAGTGACGACGCGCTTGATCTTCTTCTTGGTCTTAGCAGCGGGCTTAGCCATTTCTCAGTCCCTTACTTCTTGATCGCCTTGCGCGGACCCTTGCGGGTGCGGGCGTTGGTACGGGTGCGCTGGCCACGCAGCGGGAGGCCACGACGGTGACGCAGGCCGCGGTAGCAGCCCAGGTCCATCAGGCGCTTGATCGCGATGCCGATCTCACGGCGCAGATCGCCTTCCACGATGTACTTGCCGACTTCGGCGCGCAGGCGCTCGATTTCCGGCTCCGACAGATCGCGGATCTTGGTGGTCGAAGCAACGCCTGCGACTTCGCAGACCTTCTTCGAACGGGTACGGCCGATGCCGTAAATGCTTTGCAACCCGACCCAGACGTGCTTCTGGGCTGGCAGGTTGACGCCTGCAATACGCGCCATGACGCGGTTCTCCAGCTGAGTGATGGCCGACAGCGCGCCTCGGGCACGCCAATCCGGCAGGATGGATCAAAAAAGTGAACTAGCGATACTAACAAGGTTCCGGTTTACATGGAAGCCCGTGAAACCATTGGTTTCATGGACCCGGCCTGGGGAGTGTGCCCAGGCTCCGGCGCCGGATGGGGTTGGACCTGGGGTTTCCCCCGGGGCCGCCCGCGCTACTCCAGCGCGGGACCACCTCATCACACCCCCACCCGGAACCGCTGCGGGGGCCGCCCTTCGTTTGTGTGGCCGGAGTCCGCGAAGCGGAGGGACCATCACGTCAGGAAGACGAAAGTATAACAGGCCAATCAGCCGCGGGCAAAACCGCCGCGGTTGCCGCCCTTCAGGTTGGCCTTCTTCAACAGGCTCTCGTACTGGTGGGACATCAGGTGCGCCTGCACCTGGGCGATGAAGTCCATCACCACCACCACCACGATCAGCAGCGAAGTACCGCCGAAGTAGAACGAGGCGTTCAACTGCGTGCGCATCAGTTCCGGCAGCAGGCAGACGATCACCAGGTAGGCCGAGCCGGCCGCGGTCAGGCGGGTCAGCACGCCGTCGATGTAGTCGGCGGTGGCCTTGCCCGGACGGATGCCCGGAATCAGCGCGCCCGACTTCTTCAGGTTGTCGGCGGTTTCCTGCGAGTTGAACACCAGCGCGGTATAGAAGAACGCGAAACCGGTGATCAGCGCAGCGAACACGATCATGTGCAGCGGCTCGCCCGGGCCCAGGGCATTGGCGACCTTCTGCAGGATCTGGCCCATGCTGCTCTGGTTGGCGGCCTGGCCGGACCACATGGCCAGGGTGGCCGGGAAGGCCAGCAGGCTCGAGGCGAAGATCGCCGGGATGACGCCGGCCATGTTGAGCTTCAGCGGCAGGAACGAGGTCTGGTTCATGTACGCGTTGCGACCGCCCTGGCGGCGCGCGTAATTGACCGTGATCCGGCGCTGGCCACGCTCGACGAACACCACGAAGAAGGTGAAGGCGAGCACGACGATGGCGATCAGCAGCAGCTGGATGAACTGGATGTTGCCGTCGCGGTAGGCGTCGAAGGTGTGGATGACCGCACCCGGCAGGCCAGCGACGATACCGGCGAAGATGATCAGCGACACACCGTTGCCGATGCCGCGCTCGGTGACCTGCTCACCGACCCACATCAGGAACATGGTGCCGGCGGTCAGCGCGACCACGGCGGTGAGCACGAAGCCCATGCCCGGTGCGTACACGACCGGAGCGCCCGACGGCGAGACCTGGCCCTGCAGGGCCAGCGCGATCGAACCGCCCTGCACCACTGCCAGCAGCACGGCGCCGATGCGCGAATACTGGGTGATCTTGCGGCGGCCGGACTCACCTTCCTTCTGCATCGCCTTCAGGGCGGGGAAGATGTGCACGGCCAGCTGCATCACGATCGATGCCGAGATGTACGGCATCACGTTCAGCGCGAAGATGCTGAAACGGTGCAGGGCGCCGCCCGAGAACATGTTGAACATGTCCACGATGCCGCCGCCCTGCTGTTGCATCATGGCAAGCATGGCATCGGGATTGACGCCCGGCACCGGCACGTAGCAGCCAATGCGATAGACGATCAAAGCCCCGACGACGAACAGCAAACGTTGGCGAAGTTCAGTGAACTTGCCCATTCCGCCCGCGAGGTTACCGATGCCAGCTTGCGCCATGATTTTCTTACTCCGTTACGCTGCCGCCGGCAGCTTCGATCGCGGCCTTGGCACCCGCCGTGGCAGCGATACCCTTCAGGGTGAACGCCTTGGTCACTTCGCCCTTGACGACGACCTTGGCCTTCTTTGCAGTGCTCGGGACCAGCTTGGCAGCACGCAGGGCGGCGAAGTCGATCTCACCGGCCGGCAGCTTGTCCAGCGCGTACAGCAGCACTTCAGCGGTGTCCTTGGCGATCGGCGAACGGAAGCCGATCTTCGGCAGACGACGCTGCATGGGGGTCTGGCCGCCTTCGAAGCCAGCCTTGATCTTGCCGCCACCCTTACGGGCGAACGAACCCTTGTGGCCACGGCCGGCAGTCTTGCCCAGGCCCGAGCCGATACCGCGACCGACGCGGGTGCGCTCGGTGCGGGCGCCCGGTGCCGGGCTCAGTTCATTGAGACGCAGAGTCATGATCGATTACTCCTCAACCTTGACGAGGTAGTGAACGGTGTTGATCAGACCGCGAACCTGCGGGCTGTCCTTCAGTTCACGGACATCGTTGAGCTTGTTCAGGCCCAGGGCACGCACCGACAGGCGGTGACGCGACTGAGCACCACGCAGGCCGCGCACCAGGCGCACCTTCACAGTCTTGTTGGACTCATTAGCCATGGTTGAGTTCCTCCACCTTCTTGCCGCGCTTGGCCGCGATGCGAGCCGGCGACTGCGCAGCAGACAGGCCCTTCACGGTGGCACGCACCAGGTTGATCGGGTTGCGCGAACCGGTGGCCTTCGCCAGCACGTTCTTCACGCCAACGGCTTCCAGCACGGCGCGCATGGCACCGCCGGCGATGACGCCGGTACCTTCCGAAGCCGGCTGCATGAACACGCGGGCTGCGCCGTGACCATCCTTGATGGTGTGCCACAGGGTGCCGTTGTTCAGGTCAACGCTGACCAGGTTCTTGCGGGCCTGTTCCATCGACTTCTGGATGGCGACCGGCACTTCGCGGGCCTTGCCATAGCCGAAACCGACCTTGCCTTCGCCGTCGCCGACCACGGTCAGGGCGGTGAAGGTGAACTGGCGGCCACCCTTGACGGTCTTGCTGACGCGGTTGACCGCGACCAGCTTTTCGATCATGCCGTCGTCGACTTTCTCTTCGCGGTTACGGTCGCGATCGCGACCCCGCTGCTGACGCTCTTCTGCCATTTTGATTCCTTGGTAGTTTGGGTATGTACGGCTCGGGGCCGCTTATGGTTGTGGAATGTCACGTCGTTCCGGTGGGCCACTGCAGAAGAATGGCGCCGTCCAGCCTCGCTCAGGCTGGCGAGCAGGCGGGCAGGAGACCACAGGTCCCCTGCCCTTATCCCTTAGAACTGCAGGCCGGCTTCGCGGGCGGCTTCTGCCAGGGCCTTGATGCGGCCGTGGTAGCGGTAGCCCGAACGATCGAAGGCAACCTTCTCGACGCCGGCGGCCTTGGCGCGCTCAGCGACGATACGGCCGACCTTGGCGGCGGCATCGGCGTTCTTGCCGTTCTTCAGACCTTCCATGACGTCGGTCTGGGTGGTGTTGGCAGCAGCCAGCACCTTGGAACCGTCGGCGGTGAAGACCTGGGCGTACAGGTGCTGGCCGGTGCGCAGCACCGACAGGCGGGCGACGCCGAGCTCACGGATGTGGGCGCGGGTCGACTTGGCGCGACGCAGGCGGGCGATGTTCTTGTTCATTTTGATTGTTCCTTGAAAGCTGAAGGATGGGCTTTTCCCTGAGGAGTCCGCACATGGATGTGCGGGCTCTTGCGAGGGACTCGCACTTACGCCTTCTTGGCTTCCTTACGGATGATGACTTCGTCGGAGTACTTCACGCCCTTGCCCTTGTACGGCTCCGGCTTGCGGAACGCACGGATCTTGGCGGCAACTTCACCGACGACCTGCTTGTCAGCGCCCTGGACCAGGATCTCGGTCTGGGTCGGGGTGGTGATGGTGATGCCTTCCGGCGCCACGAACACGACCGGGTGCGAGAAGCCCAGGGACAGGCTCAGGTCCTTGCCCTGCATGGCAGCGCGGTAACCCACGCCGACCAGCTCCAGCTTGCGCTCGAAGCCTTCGGACACGCCCTTGACCATGTTGGACAGGATCGCACGCACGGTACCGGTCAGTGCGACCAGCTCGGCGTTCTCGGTGCTCAGGGTGGCAACGCCGTTGTCGACGTTGATGGCAATACCAGCCGGCTTGGCCAGCGACAGGGTGCCCTTCGGGCCCTTGGCGGTGACGCTGTCCGACTGGACGTTCAGTTCAACCTTACCCAGGTCGATCGGCTTCTTGGCTACGCGGGACATAGTTCTACTCCTTTCGCCTTAGGCCACGAAGCACAGGACTTCGCCGCCGACGCCCAGCTGGCGCGCCTGCGCATCAGTCATGATGCCCTTGGAGGTGGAAATGATGGAGATACCCAGGCCGTTCATGACCTTCGGCAGCTCGCTCTTGCCGCGGTACTGGCGCAGGCCCGAACGCGAGAAGCGCTTCAGGGTCGCGATGACCGGCTTGCCTTCGAAATACTTCAGCACGATTTCCAGCTCGGACTTGTTGTTTTCCAGCTGGGTCACGCGCAGGTCGGTGATGTAACCCTCGTCCTTCAGGACCTGGGCGATCGCAACCTTGATCTTGGACGACGGGGCTTTCACCGTCTGCTTGCCAACCGCGGCCGCATTCTTGATGCGGACCAGCAGGTCGGCGATGGGATCAGTCATGCTCATATGAGTACCTTTGAGTGCACCGATATCCGCTTTCGCGAAAATCTGTTGTCTCCTGGAAACGGGCCAGGTCCCTTGATGCAGCGGGCCGGAAGCCCACTCCTACAACCCCGTCTGCACAGGGCAAGACGCGGGAGTATACGCCAAAAGAGCCCGGCTTGCGCCGGGCTCTTCGGTTTTTTTGCGTCGGGAAGGCTGAATGCCTCCCCTGCCCGGTTCAGGAACCCCCGGAGGTGCTCCTGATCGCAGGGCCGGCTGGGATTACCAGCTGGCCTTGCGCAGACCCGGGACGTCGCCGCGCATGGTGGCTTCACGCAGCTTGTTACGGCCGAGGCCGAACTTGCTGTAGACGCCACGCGGACGACCCGACAGCTCGCAACGGTTGCGCTGGCGGCTCGGCGACGAATCGCGCGGCAGCTTGGCCAGCTTGGTTGCGGCGTCGATCTTCTCTTCGTAGGTCGCGTCCACGGAGGACACGATCTTCTTCAGAGCCGCACGCTTTTCAGCGTACTTCTTTGCCAGCTTTTCCCGCTTGATGTCGCGGTTGACCATGGAGGTCTTTGCCATTTCGGTTTCCTCGACAGATCAGTTACGGAACGGGAACTTGAACGCTGCCAGCAGCGCCTTCGCTTCCGCGTCGGTCTTCGCAGTGGTGGTGATGGCGATATCCATACCGCGGATCGCGTCGACGGCGTCGAAGTCGATTTCCGGGAAGATGATCTGCTCCTTCACACCCATGTTGAAGTTGCCGCGGCCGTCGAAGGAACGACCGGAAACACCACGGAAGTCGCGCACGCGCGGCAGCGAGATGTTGATCAGGCGATCCAGGAACTCGTACATCTTGTGGCGACGCAGCGTGGTCTTGCAGCCGATCGGCCAACCATCGCGGATCTTGAACGACGCAACCGACACGCGCGACTTGGTGACAACCGGCTTCTGGCCGGAAATCTTGGTCATGTCGCCGACGGCGTTTTCCAGGATCTTCTTGTTGGTGGCCGCTTCGCCGACACCCATGTTCAGGGTGACCTTGACCAGCTTCGGCACTTCCATCGGATTGGTGTAGCCGAACTGCTTCATCAGCGCCGGCACCACTTCGTCCTTGTAGAACTTTTCGAGACGGGAACTCATCTTCTCATTCCTCAGGCGTCGAGCGCCTCACCGCTGGAGCGGAACACACGCAGTTTGCGTCCATCCTCCAGCACCTTGAAGCCAACGCGTTCGCCCTTGCCCGAAGCCGGGTTCAGAACATTCACGTTGGAGATATGGATCGAAGCTTCGCGCTCGACCACGCCGCCGGCAACACCTGCCTGCGGGTTCGGCTTGGTGTGGCGCTTGACGATGTTCACGTTGGCGACGACCACGCGGTCGCCGTCGACGCGGACGACTTCGCCCTGCTTGCCCTTGTCCTTGCCAGCGTTGACGACAACCTGGTCGCCCTTCTTGATACGGTTAGCCATGATTATCTCCTGTCGCTCACAGCACTTCGGGAGCGAGCGAGACGATCTTCATGAACTTCTCCGAACGAAGTTCACGAGTCACCGGCCCGAAGATACGGGTACCGATCGGCTCCTGCTTGCTGTTCAGCAGAACGGCAGCGTTGCCGTCGAAGCGGATCAGCGAGCCGTCGGCGCGACGCACACCCTTGCGGGTACGCACCACGACGGCGTCATACACTTCACCCTTCTTGACCTTGCCGCGCGGAATCGCATCCTTCACGGTGACCTTGATGATGTCGCCGATGCCGGCGTAACGGCGCTTGGAACCACCCAGCACCTTGAAGCACATCACCTGCTTGGCACCCGAATTGTCCGCGACGTCAAGGTAGCTCTGCATCTGGATCATGATTCAGACTCCTTATTCAGCCGCACGCGTGATGACTTCCACCACGCGCCAGTTCTTGGTCTTGGACATCGGAGCAATCTCGGTCACGCGGACGACATCGCCTTCCTTGCAGGCGTTGTCGGCATCGTGGGCGTGCAGCTTCGTCGAGCGCTTGATGTACTTGCCGTACAGCGCGTGCTTGACCTGACGCTCAACCAGGACGGTAACCGTCTTGTCCATCTTGTTGCTGACGACACGGCCTTCGACCGTGCGCAGCGTCTTCTTTTCAGTATTGTCGCTCATAGCGGCCATCCTTACTTCGTGCTGCCGAGCAGGGTCTTGACGCGAGCAATCTCGCGACGGACCCGGCGAATGTCGTGGGTCTTCGGCAGCTGGCCGGTGACCTGCTGCATACGGACAGAGAACTGTTCCTTACGCAGGTCGATCAGGTGGGCCTTGAGTTCGTCAGCCGACTTTTCACGGAGAGTTTTGATATCCATCAGCGCACCGTACGGGTCACGAAAGTGGTGGTGACCGAGAGCTTGGCGGCGGCCAGGCGGAACGCCTCGCGAGCCACTTCCTCGGAAACACCCTCGATTTCATAGATCATGCGGCCGGGCTGGATCTGGGCCACCCAGTATTCCACGTTGCCCTTACCAGAACCCATTCGGACTTCGATGGGCTTCTTGGTGATGGGCTTGTCGGGGAACACGCGGATCCACATCTTGCCGCCGCGCTTGACGTAGCGGCTGATCGAGCGGCGGGCCGCTTCGATCTGACGCGCGGTCAGCTGACCGTGTGCGGTTGCCTTCAGGCCGTATTCGCCGAAGCTGACAGCGTTGGCGCTCCAGCTCAGGCCATCGTTACGGCCCTTGTGTACCTTGCGGTACTTGGTTCGCTTGGGTTGCAACATTGTCGTTACCTCGCTTCACGGGCCGGGCGCTGACGGTCACCACGGTCGCCGCGATCGTGACGATCGTTGCGCGACGGGGTGTCGTCCTGCTTTTCCTGGCCAACCTGGGAGAAATCGAAGACCTCGCCCTTGTAGATCCAGACCTTGATGCCGATGATGCCGTAGGTCGTCTTGGCTTCAGCGAAGCCATAGTCGATGTCGGCACGCAGGGTGTGCAGCGGCACGCGGCCTTCGCGGTACCACTCCGAACGGGCAATTTCTGCACCGTTGAGGCGGCCACCGACGTTGACCTTGATGCCCAGGGCACCCAGGCGCATCGCGTTGCCGACCGAGCGCTTCATTGCACGGCGGAACATGATGCGACGCTCCAGCTGCTGGGCGATCGACTCGGCAACGAGCTGCGCGTCCAGTTCCGGCTTGCGCACTTCGGTGACGTTGATGTGCGCCGGGACGCCCATCATCTCGCTCACTTCCTTGCGCAGCTTCTCGATGTCCTCACCGCGCTTGCCGATCACCACGCCCGGACGGGCGGTGTGGATCGTCACGCGAGCGGTCTTGGCCGGACGCTCGATCAGGATCTTGCTGATGCCGGCCTGAGCCAGCTTCTTGCGCAGCATTTCGCGCACTTTCAGGTCGGCTGCCAGGTAACCAGCGAACTCGGCCTTGTTGGCGTACCACTTGGAGTTCCAGTCCTTGGAAATGCCGAGGCGGATACCAATCGGATGAACTTTATGACCCATGGTCTTTTCCTTATCCGCTTACTTGGCGGCGCCCACAACCACAGTGATGTGGCTGGTGCGCTTGAGGATGCGGGTACCGCGGCCTTTCGCCCGCGCCATGAAACGCTTCAGGGTCGGACCTTCATCAACCATGATGGTCTGAACCTTCAGCTCGTCGACGTCGGCGCCCTGGTTGTTCTCGGCATTTGCAATAGCCGACTCCACCACCTTCTTGATCAGGTGGGCAGCCTTCTTGTCCGAGAACTTCAGCAGGTTGACCGCACGCTCGGCCGGCAGACCGCGCACCTGGTCAGCGACCAGACGAGCCTTCTGCGGGGAGATGCGCGCAGTGCGCAGGATGGCTTTCGCTTCCATTGTCATCTCTCCTTACTTGCCCGACTTCTTGTCACCACCGTGACCCTTGAAGGTCCGGGTGATGGCAAATTCGCCGAGCTTGTGGCCGACCATGTTCTCGTTGACGAGAACCGGGATGTGGTTCTTGCCGTTATGCACGGCAATGGTGACGCCTACCATGTCAGGCAGGATCATCGAACGGCGCGACCAGGTCTTGATCGGCTTCTTGCTGCCCGCAGCGGCCTCCACCTTCTTGACGAGGTGGTGATCGACGAACGGGCCCTTCTTGAGTGAACGTGCCATGGTCGATTAGCCCCTACGATCGCGGACGATGAACTGCTGAGTGCGCTTGTTATGGCGCGTCTTGTAACCCTTGGTCGGGACACCCCACGGGGTGACCGGATGCGGATTACCCTGGCCGGCCTTCGCCTCACCACCACCGTGCGGGTGGTCAACCGGGTTCATGGCAGCACCACGAACGGTCGGGCGGACGCCGCGCCAACGCTTGGCACCGGCCTTGCCCAGCTTTTCCAGGCTGTGCTCGTCGTTGCCGACTTCGCCGATGGTGGCGCAGCACTCGACCGGAACCTTGCGCATTTCACCCGAGCGCAGGCGCAGGGTGGCGTAGATGCCTTCGCGAGCCACCAGCTGCACGGCCGCACCAGCGGCGCGAGCGATCTGAGCGCCCTTGCCCGGCTTCAGTTCGATGCAGTGGATGGTGGTGCCGACCGGGATATTGCGCAGCGGCAGGGTGTTGCCAGCCTTGATCGGGGCATCCGAACCAGCGATCACCTGATCACCAGCCTTCAGGCCCTTCGGGGCGATGATGTAGCGACGCTCACCGTCGACGTAGCACAGCAGAGCAATGTGCGCGGTGCGGTTCGGATCGTATTCGATGCGTTCCACGCGCGCCGGGATGCCCAGCTTGTTGCGCTTGAAGTCGATGATGCGGTAGTGCTGCTTGGCACCACCACCGACGTGACGCACGGTGATGCGGCCATGGTGGTTACGACCACCCGAGCGGCTCTGCGACTCGACCAGCGCAGCGTGCGGAGCACCCTTGTGCAGGTCGGGAGTGACCACGCGCACGGCCGAACGGCGGCCGGGGGAAGTGGGCTTGAATTTCATCAATGGCATGGGATGTACCTCAGGCCTTGGCCGTTACATCGATCGACTGGCCATCGGCCAGGCGAACGTACGCCTTGCGCCAATCGCCGCGGCGGCCAGCACGGTTACGGAAGGACTTGTTCTTGCCCTTGACGTTGACCACGTTGACGGCTTCGACCTTGACGTCGAACAGCTGCTCAACCGCGGCCTTTACATCGGCCTTGGTGGCTTCGTTCGAAACTTCGAAGACATACTGGTTGGAGAGTTCCTGCAGGCGCGCGGTCTTTTCGGAGACACGCGGGGCACGCAGCACGCTGAAGATTTTTTCGTTGCTGTTCATGCCAGCCACTCCTCGACCTTCTTGACCGCGTCAGCGGTGATGACGACCGTGTCGGCACCCACCAGCGAGACCGGATCCAGACCCTGGACGTCACGCACCTGCACGTACGGCAGATTGCGGGCGGACAGGTACAGGTGCTCGGACGCTTCTTCGGTGACGATCAGCGGGCGCTTGCCCACTTCCAGGCCGGCCAGCTTGGCGATCAGACCCTTCGTGTTGGTCACTTCGACGTCGAAGGACTCCACGATGGTCAGACGGCCCTGACGGTTCAGCTCGGACAGGATCGCGCACATGGCGGCACGGTACTGCTTACGATTGACCTTCTGCTCGAAGCTGCGCGGCTTGGCCGCGAAGGTGACACCGCCGCCGACGAAGATCGGAGCCGTCAGTGCGCCATGACGCGCGCCGCCGCCCTTCTGCTTCTTCGACTTCTTGGTGGTACCAGCCACTTCGGAGCGAGTCTTCTGTGCCTTGGTGCCGGCGCGACCGGCGTTGCGGTAGGCAACGACGACCTGGTGGACCAGATCTTCGCTGAAATCGCGACCGAACACGGCGTCGGAGACCGAGACCTTGTTGTTGCTACCCGTGATAACGAGTTCCATCGTCATCTCTCCTTATGCCTTGCTCGCCGGACGGACGATCACGTCGCCACCCGCCGCGCCCGGAACGGCGCCGCGAACGGCGATCAGACCGCGCTCGACGTCGACCTTGACCACTTCCAGGTTCTGGGTGCTCTGCTGCACTGCGCCCATGTGGCCCGACATCTTCTTGCCCGGGAAAACGCGACCCGGCGTCTGGCGCTGACCCAGCGAACCCGGCGCGCGATGCGACAGCGAGTTACCGTGGGTTGCATCGCCCATACGGAAGTTGTGGCGCTTGATGGTGCCCTGGAAGCCCTTACCCTTGGTGACACCCTGGACGTCGACGATCTGGCCGACTTCGAAGATGTCCGCCTTGACTTCGCCGCCAACGGCGAAATCGCCGAGCTGCGCGTCTTCAACGCGGAATTCCCACAGGCCACGACCCGCTTCCACCTTCGCCTTGGCGAAGTGGCCGGCTTCCGGCTTGTTGACCAGGGCAGCGCGACGCGCGCCGACGGTCACCTGCACGGCGCTGTAGCCGTCGGTTTCGACGGTCTTGATCTGCGCGATGCGGTTCGGGGTTGCTTCGATCAGGGTCACCGGGATGGAGCGGCCATCTTCAGTGAACACGCGGCTCATGCCAGCCTTGCGGCCCACGAAGCCCAACGAATACTTCTTCGTCATGGTCGTAGTCCTCAGGTCAGCTTGATCTGAACGTCGACGCCGGCAGCCAGTTCGAGCTTCATCAGCGCGTCCACGGTCTTGTCATTCGGGTCAACGATATCGAGCACGCGCTTGTGCGTGCGGGTCTCGTACTGGTCACGCGCGTCCTTGTCGACGTGCGGGGAGACGAGAACGGTGTAACGCTCGATCTTGGTCGGCAGCGGGATCGGGCCACGCACTTGCGCGCCGGTCCGCTTTGCCGTTTCAACGATCTCGCTGGCCGAACGGTCGATCAGACGATGATCGAACGCTTTCAGCCGGATCCGGATCTTTTGGTCCGCCATGGCGGTAGGTTCCTTCGTTAAAAGAGCGACAGACAAAGCCTCTGGGTTGCTTTGTCCCATGAAATTCCTGAATACGGACGACCCACAGTCCTGCAGGCCGCCAAGGTCACTCCATAGACCTCAAAAACGTAGGCAGACCAGTTACCCGGCCTGCCCAGACGGAGAAGCATAATGGCACGCAAGGCAGCTGTCAACAGTCGCCTGTTGACGCCGCCTGAATGGCATTGACCCTTCCTGGTCCGGGGAACACAAGGCACATCCTGTGCCTGCTTTCCCATTTGATACGCCCCGATGCCCTACCCAGGCAACATCGGGGCGCAGATACTACCAGATTACTCGATGATCTTCGAGACCACGCCGGCGCCGACGGTACGGCCACCTTCGCGGATGGCGAAGCGCAGGCCTTCGTCCATTGCCACCGGGTTGATCAGGGTGACGACCATCTTGACGTTATCACCCGGCATCACCATTTCGACGCCTTCCGGCAGAGCAGCTGCGCCGGTGATGTCGGTGGTGCGGAAGTAGAACTGCGGACGGTAGCCGTTGAAGAACGGGGTGTGACGGCCGCCCTCGTCCTTCGACAGGACGTAGACTTCGCCTTCGAACTTGGTGTGCGGCTTGATCGAACCCGGCTTGGCCAGAACCTGGCCACGCTCGACGTCGTCACGCTTGGTGCCGCGCAGCAGCAGGCCAGCGTTGTCGCCTGCCTGACCCTGGTCCAGCAGCTTGCGGAACATTTCAACGCCGGTCACGGTGGTCTTCTGCACCGGACGGATGCCGACGATTTCGATTTCGTCGCCAACCTTGATCACGCCGCGCTCGATACGACCGGTCACCACGGTGCCGCGGCCCGAGATCGAGAACACGTCTTCCACCGGCATCAGGAACGGCTTGTCGATCGCGCGCTCCGGCTCCGGGATCCAGCTGTCCAGGGCATCGACCAGCTTCAGGATGGCCGGCACGCCGATGTCGCTCTGGTCGCCTTCCAGCGCCAGACGGGCCGAACCGGCGATGATCGGGGTGTCGTCGCCCGGGAAGTCGTACTTGCTCAGCAGCTCGCGCACTTCCATCTCGACCAGCTCGAGCAGCTCGGCGTCGTCAACCATGTCGGCCTTGTTCAGGAACACGACGATGTACGGCACGCCGACCTGACGCGACAGCAGGATGTGCTCGCGGGTCTGCGGCATCGGGCCGTCAGCGGCCGAGCACACCAGGATCGCGCCGTCCATCTGGGCGGCACCGGTGATCATGTTCTTGACGTAGTCAGCGTGGCCCGGGCAATCGACGTGGGCGTAGTGACGGACCGGGGATTCGTATTCGACGTGCGCGGTCGAGATCGTGATACCACGCGCCTTTTCTTCCGGAGCGGCGTCGATCGAGGAGTAGTCCTTGAACTCGCCACCGAAGCGCTCGGCACCGATCTTGGTCAGTGCGGCGGTCAGCGTGGTCTTGCCGTGGTCGACGTGACCGATGGTGCCGACGTTGACGTGCGGCTTGGTGCGCTCGAACTTACCCTTGGCCATGGCTGCTTATCTCGAATTCGTCTGAGAGGTGATGCTTAAGATGGTGCTCACGAAAGGAATCGAACCTTCGACCTCTTCCTTACCAAGGAAGTGCTCTACCGACTGAGCTACGTGAGCCGAGTTTTGCATTATGACATGAACTCGATAATATTCAAAGTTCATTCAATGGAGCGGGAGACGGGAATCGAACCCGCACCATCAGCTTGGAAGGCTGAGGTTCTACCATTGAACTACTCCCGCGCCGGGAATGTCACAACGTGAAACTGGTGGAGGGAGGTGGATTCGAACCACCGAAGGCGTAAGCCAGCAGATTTACAGTCTGCCCCCGTTGGCCGCTTGGGTATCCCTCCTTACCACCCCATTCCGTTGCCGCCGAAGCGTTGCGGTGTGTGGTGGTGAGCCGCTTATTCTGCTGATGGGACGGGGGGCTGTCAACGCTTTTTTCCACTTTTTTCACACGCTGTCGCAAACCCATTGATACGCAAGGTTATTGCTCCGGGACCGGCAGGGTCTCGTTGGCGAAAATTGCGACATGAGGGACACCGTCGGCGCCAATCCAGCCCCGATACATGCCCTGGGTGTTGAACGGCGTGGCCATTTTGCCGTCTGCGCCGAGCACGATCGCACCGCCGTCGCCACCCATCTGCGGAATCGCCTCGTTGATCACGCCCTTGCCTGCCTGTTCCGGGCTCTGTCCCTGGTAGCGCATGCGCGCGCAGATCTCGTGTGCGGCAGCAGTGCGGATGTAGTACTCGCCCCAGCCGGTGCCCGATACCGCACAGCGCGCATCGGCCCAGGTGCCTGCACCGATGATCGGCGAGTCACCCACCCGGCCATAGCGCTTGTTGGTCATGCCGCCGGTGGAGGTACCGGCGGCCAGGTGCCCCTTTGCATCCAAGGCGACCGCACCGACGGTCCCGAAGTGCTTTGCGGTCTCCAGATCGGCGTGTGCCTGGCCACTGGCCTCTTCCTTCAGTGCACGCTGCAGCTGCTGCCAGCGCTTCTCCGTGCGGAAGTAGGAGGGATCGACCAGAGACATGCCCTGCTCGGCCGCGAAGGCTTCGGCGCCCTGCCCGACCATCATCACGTGCCTGGATTTCTGCATCACGGTCTGCGCCAGCAGGATCGGGTTGCGCACGCGCTGGACGCCTGCCACCGCGCCCGCCGCCTGGCTTGCGCCATCCATGACAGCCGCATCCAGCTCGTTATGGCCGTCGTGGGTGAACACTGCGCCCTTGCCGGCGTTGAAGGTGGGGTCGTCCTCCAGCACGGTGATCGCCGCAGTGACCGCTGCAAGCGCCGGGCGACCGGCCGCCAGTTCGGCATGGCCCTTCAGCAGCGCAGCGCGCAACGCATCGCGCGCAGCCTTCTCTTCGGACGGCGACAGGTCCTTGCGCTCGACACCGGCGCCACCGTGGATGACCAGCAGCGGTGAGGTGGCCGGCGCGGCCTGGGCAAGCATGGGCAGGGACAACAGTGCGGACAGCGCCAGGCGCAGTTTCATCGGGTACGTCTCCAGCAGGACGAGGGAATGGATTGCAGGGTAGTGCCGGCCGCTGGCCGGCAACTCACCTTCCCTGACGCGCCCCTTGCCGGCCAGCGGCCGGCACTACCGAAGCGTGAACTCCATTTGGCCGTCGCTGATGTCTGCCACCGCCTGATAGTCGGCGTCGGCCTGGACGTCATCCAGGCGCATGCGGCTGCCACTGGCGACCACGGTTACCGGGACGGCACGGAAGCGCAGCGGCTCGCCTTCCACCAGACGGTCGGCATCACGACCGGGGCTGACCACCCAGACCTTGCCTTCGCCATCGGCGCTGTAGACCTGGGCCTGGCCATCGGGCTCCACGCACAGGGCGGTGTCCTCATCAACGCCGATGCCGACGATGTCGGGATCACCGCTGTCCTGGGCGGCGCGCGCCACGAACACGATCAGGCGGCCGAGCCGATCGCGCTTGTCGAAGTGGGTGTCGGTGACCACGCGCTGCAGGTAAGGCATCTGCAGGAAGCCACTGTCCATGGTCACCGCGCTGCCCATCGGGTCGGCCAGCGCACCCGCGGAGGTGATGCTGCCGCCGTCCATCGCGCCGTAGGCATAGCCACCGAGGATGGCGAGCCCGGCACTGGTACCGGCAATTGGCTTGCCGGCGCGCACATGGGCGTTCAGCGCGCGGTTGAGCGCAGTGCCCTTCCAGAAGCGGATGTAGCGCGACTGGTCACCACCGGCAATGAAGATGGCATCAGCTGCGGCAACCACGCGCAGCACGGCCGGATCGTCGGCGCCGCGGCGGCTGTCGAAGACCAGCGTCTGCACTGCGGTGGTCCCGCCGATCTCGCGATACAGGCGGTCCTGCAGCTCGTCACTGCCAGAAGCGCGCAGGATCAGCACGCGGCCATTCCCGGCCTGCTTCAGCCACCACTGAAAGGCTTCCGGCACCCATTCGCCACCGCCCATCAGCATCATGGCTGGCGCGCGCGGACCGGGCCGGGGTGCGTCGAGATCCCCGGTTTCGTAGTAGGCGAAGCCCGGACCCTGCAGGTCCTGCGCAAGGGCGGCCAACGGCATGGCCAACACCAGCAGCGCCAGCCAGGCAAAGGGGGTAGGCAGGGTCCGATGGAGGCGTCGCATGTTGATCTCCCTGAACAGAATCGACTTGCAAGCGTTTTCACTCTTTGCCAGATAGGGGTCCAGTAGTCAAGGACATAAAAAAGGCGTTAAATGCGCGCGCCCATTCCGGAAATCTGAATGGGGGACAGGGCCCCTCCTCTGCGGGCCGGCTTCATTTCCGAGAATTCCTCATGCGTAGAAAGGCGATGGCGTGGTCGATCCAGCTGGCGTTGATGGGCGTGGCTGCTTCTGCGGCGGCCCAGGCACCGGCTTCCTCCTCGGTTCGACAACTGGATGCGGTGCAGGTCACCGGTTCGCGCATTCCGCGCGCCCAGGTGGAAGGCCCCGCCCCGATCACGGTGATCAACGCCGAACAGATCCGCTCCAGCGGCTTCACCAGCGTGCCGGACGTGCTGCGTGCGATGACCCAGAACGGCGGTGAGACGCAGAGCCAGCAGTCCTCCAGTGGCGCCGATTTCTCGCCGGGCGCCCAGCAGGTGGACCTGCGCGGCCTGGGCCCGAACCACACGCTGGTACTGGTCAATGGCCGCCGCATCGCCGACTTCCCGATGCCGTTCAAGGGCCGCAGCAACTTCACCGATGTCTCCAACATCCCGCTGGGGATGATCGAGCGCATCGAAGTGCTGACCGGCAGCGCCTCGGCCATCTACGGCTCGGACGCGATCGCCGGCGTGGTCAACTTCATCCTGAAGAAGAAGGCCGACGGCACCACCATCGACATGCGCATGGGCACCACCAGCGAAGGCGGTGGCGAGTCGTTCGACATGAGTCTCGCCAGCGGTTTCAGCCGCGGCAATTTCAACGCGGTGTACAGCGTTGAGCTGCAATCGCAGACCCCGCTGTGGGCGTACGAGCGCGATATCCAGGATTCGACCCAGGACGGCCCGACAGAGGGCTCGCGCATCGCCCGCCGCGCTTACCTGCGCACCGACTACAACGATGACTACCTGGACCCGGGCGCGGCCAGCTGCGAAGCGCTGGCTGGGCAGAACCAAGGCAGCACCTACCGCGCCTACCGCCCGCGCTATGGCTATTACTGCGGAAGCGACAGCTCGATCGGCTACGGCACCATCCTCAGCAAGCGCCGTGGTGCCAATGGCTACGCCTCGCTGAGCTACGACTTCGACAATGGCCAGCAGTGGTTCGCCGATGTGCAGCTGGGCTACCACACGATGTCGCTGATGCGCGACGTCACCAAGTGGGGCCGCATGGATGCCAATGGCGATGAGTCGGGCTACTTCAACAACGAAGCCACCGGCGAGATCGAGTTCTGGCAGCGCCAGTTCTCGCCCGAGGAAATGGGTGGCCTGCGCAACGCCATGGTGCGCAGCACGCAGAAGACCTTCAGCGTGACAACCGGCTTCAAGGGCAACCTGGCCGGCAACTGGGACTACGAAGCGGCGCTGAGCCATTCGCAGTACCAGTCGCGGATCAGCTGGGCGCAGATCATCGCCGCCAAGGCCAATGACCTGTTCCTCGGCCCGCAGCTGGGCGTGGATGACGACGGCTTCCCGATCTACAACGCCGACCCGTCACGCCTGTACCGGCCACTGACCCGCGCCGAGTACGATTCGATCGCCGCGCGTACCACCTACACCCCGAAGTCGCGCACGGAGACCGCCGCCTTCACCCTGACCAACTCGGCCCTGTTCGGCCTGCCGGGGGGCGACGCCGGGTTTGCCGCGACCGTGGAGGTGGGCCAGCAGGCCTACTCGCTGAACCCCGATCCGCTGGCGACCGAGTACTACTACTACAGCTGGAAGGATTCGGACGGCAAGGGTTCGCGCAACCGCTGGGCGACCGCTGCGGAGCTGCGCATGCCGCTGCACGAGACGGTCAACCTGAGCGTGGCCGGCCGCTACGACCAGTACCGCTATTCCGGCCACACCATCGGCAAGGCGACCTGGAGCGGTGGCCTGGAATGGCGCCCGATCGACACGCTGCTGGTCCGCGGTTCGTATGGCACCGCGTTCCGCGCGCCGGACCTGCACTACGTGTTCGCCGGCCCGGGCAACGATGAGACCACCGCCGAAGACCTGTACAGCTGCCGCGCCGACGGCGCCACGGACTGCGCCGACTACGAACGCAACCTGATCCGTAGCCGCACCGGCAACCGCCAGCTCGACCCGGAAACCAGCACGTCGTGGAGTGCCGGCTTCGTCTGGTCGCCGGCGATCGGCCTGGATCTGTCGGTGGACTGGTTCGACATCGACATGCGCAACCAGGTGCAGGACATGGACGTGCGCACGATCCTGGCCAACGAAGCGAACTGCCGCCTGGGCAGCGCCGACATCACCTCGCCGACCTGCGTGGATGCGCTCGCCCGCATCACCCGCAGCAACGACGGGCGCCTGTATGGCGTGCGCGTGGAGCCGATCAACGTCGCCCGCGAGTCCACCTCCGGCATCGACGTCGGCCTGCGCTACCGCCTGCAGACGGGCATCGGTGATTTCATCTTCAACGGCACCCACACCTGGGTGAAAAAGCATGACTTCCAGCGTTATCCGGGTGATCCGATCCAGGACCAGTTCGCGGTCAACAGCAACTTCGACATCCCGCGCACCAAGACCAGCCTGAGCGTGACCTGGGAGAGGGATGCGTGGTCGGCAACGGTGTACGGCTCGCGCCTCGGCAAGCTGCCGACCTCGGACAGCTACGACCAGGTATTCACGTGGGACAGCGGTGACAGCCCGTACATCAAGGCGACGTACCGCTACAACGCTTCGCTGCAGTACCGCTTCGACGACCACTCGCGCCTGTCGCTGTCGGTGGTCAATGTGTTCAACAAGATGCCGCCGAAGGACCTGACCTATACGGCCTACCCGTACTACGACGTGTCCTGGTTCGACAGCGTCGGCCGCACCATCAACCTGCAGTACACCCACAAGTTCGGTGGCAGCGCGCTGTAAGGCACGCCGCATTGCAGAACGTGGACGACAAGGCCCGCCACTGGCGGGCCTTGTTGTTTGCAGTTCTGCTAGATGCCCACCTTGGTGGGCACTGTTTCGCCGCGCCCACCAAGGTGGGCGACTACCAGAGCGGGCCATCTGGGGTTTTCCACACCGCACGTGGAAAGCAATGGGAACTTGGTGTGGACAAGTGGGTTCGAGCGTTGCGGTGCAGGCGTTTCCGGACGTGGTGATTTTTTGTCCACGGCCCCGATTGTTTTCCACACGGTACGTGGAGAGCGATGGGAACTTGATGTGGACAAGTGGGTGCGAGCATTGCAGCGCAGGCGTTTCGAAGCGCGGTGAAAATTTGTCCAGGTCGCGCGGGCGAGCCCCTTGTAGAGCCGAGCCCACGCTCGGCTCCGGCTGGCATCAGCCGAGCATGGGCTCGGCTCTACATCAGGTTCGTCGGTTTTCCACACCTGGCGTGGAAAGCGATGGGAGTTTGCTGTGGACAAGTGCCGGCGAACGTCACGCCGCAAGCGTTTCGCGGCGTGGTGATTTTTTGTCCATCGCCAGAAACGCAAACGCCCCGCACAAGGCGGGGCGTCCGGGGTCGATCCGATGCCGCTGGATCAGACGTTGAAGCGGAAGTGCAGGATGTCGCCTTCCTGCACGCGGTATTCCTTGCCTTCCAGGCGCAGGCGACCGGCTTCCTTGGCGCCGGCTTCGCCCTTGTACTTGATGAAGTCGTCATACGCGATGGTTTCGGCGCGGATGAAGCCCTTCTCGAAGTCGGTGTGGATGACCGCGGCAGCCTGCGGGGCGGTGGCACCCTTGCGCACGGTCCACGCGCGGACTTCCTTCACGCCAGCAGTGAAGTAGGTCTGCAGGCCGAGCAGGCTGTAGGCCGCGTTGATCACGCGGTTCAGGCCCGGCTCGCTCAGGCCCAGGTCGGCCAGGAAGGTATCGCGGTCTTCGTCATCGAGCTGGGAGAGCTCTTCTTCGATCGCGGCCGACACCGGCACCACCTGCGCGCCTTCGGCGGCGGCGTGCGCGCGCACGGCTTCCAGGTGCGGGTTGTTCTCGAAGCCGTCTTCCAGCACGTTGGCGATGTACATCACCGGCTTCAGGGTCAGCAGGAACAGGTCGCGCACCAGCGCCTTCTCTTCCTCGTCCAGGCCCACCGAACGGCCGGACTTGCCGTCGGACAGTGCCGCCTGCAGCTTGGCCAGCACCGGCTTGCGCGCCGCCGCGTCCTTGTCACCGCCCTTGGCCGCGCGTTCGGCACGGTTCAGCGCCTTCTCGACGCTGTCCAGGTCAGCCAGCGCCAGTTCGGTATCGATGGTTTCGATGTCCGAGATCGGGTCGACCTTGTTGTTGACGTGGATGACGTCGGCGTTCTCGAAGCAGCGCACCACATGGGTGATCGCATCGACTTCGCGGATGTGCGCCAGGAACTTGTTGCCCAGCCCTTCACCGCTGGCGGCACCGGCCACCAGGCCGGCGATGTCGACGAACTCGACCGCGGTCGGGATGACCTTCTGCGGATTGATGATCGCTGCCAGCTCGTTCAGGCGCGGATCCGGCACCGGCACGATGCCGACGTTCGGCTCGATGGTGCAGAACGGGAAGTTCGCCGCGGCGATACCCGCCTTGGTCAGCGCATTGAACAGGGTCGACTTGCCGACGTTGGGCAGGCCGACGATGCCGCATTTGATACCCATGGGTGACAGCTCTCTGGGGTGAAAGTGATTGGGGAAACAGCGACGTGGGCGCTGCTTTTCCAATCATTCTCCGTACCGACCAACGATCGGTACCTACCGGTCTGGTTGACTCCGTACCGGCCAACGGTCGGTACCTACCGGTTATTTCGGGGTGTGCAGCCGCTTCATCGCTTCGCTGAAATCGCCCTGTACCGCCAGCGGCATCACGTCGATCGCATCGTCGATGGCGCGCGCGATCAACACGTCGTCGTCCTTCGACGGGCGGCCCAGTACCCAACCCACCACGCGGTCCTTGTGGCCGGGATGGCCGATGCCCACGCGCAGGCGGTGGAACTTGCCGTGGCCGAGCAGGCGCATGGTGTCACGCAGGCCGTTCTGGCCGCCGTGGCCACCGTCGAACTTCAGCCGCGCCACGCCGGGCGCCAGGTCCAGTTCGTCGTGGGCCAGCAGGGTTTCTTCCGGCTCGATCTTCCAGAACCGCTGTGCGGCGGTGACCGACTTGCCGCTGAGATTCATGAAGGTGGCGGGCTTGAGCAGCCACACCGTCTGCCCGGCGATCTCGACCTTGGCGGTCTCACCGAACAGCTTGCTGTCCACATTCCATCGCGCACCGGCTTTTTCCGCCAGGGCCTCAACGAAATGAAACCCGGCATTGTGCCGGGTCCGGGCGTGTTCCGATCCGGGATTGCCCAGACCGACGATCAGTCGCAGTCCTGCCATGGTTCCTTCCAGTACGGTGCCTGCCCGGAGGCAGGCACCGCAGCGGTATTACTCGGCGGCAGCCGCTTCTTCGTCAGCCGCGTCGACCTTGCCGGCCTTGGCGGTGACGATGGCGTCGTCGTGGTCCTTGCCCAGCGCCAGGGCCGGGATTTCCACGCCCTTCGGCAGCTTGATGTCGGACAGGTACACCACGTCACCGGCCTTCAGCTCGCCCAGGTCGACTTCGATCGACTCCGGCAGGTCCTTCGGCAGGCAGGTGATGGTCACTTCCTTCAGTTCGTGGGTGACCACGACGTCGGCAGCCTTGCCGGCCGGCGAGGTGTCTTCGTTGATGAAGTGCAGCGGGACCGAAGCGGTCAGGGCTTCGTTCTCGTTCACGCGCTGGAAGTCCAGGTGCATGATCAGCTGCTTGTACGGGTGGCGCTGCATGTCACGCAGCAGGACCTTCTGCACCTGGCCGTCCAGGTTCAGGTCCAGGATCGAGGCATAGAACCACTCGTTCTGCTGGGCCAGCCAGATTTCGTTGTGGTCCAGGCTGATGGCGACCGGCTCGGCGTTGCCGCCGTACACGATGGCCGGGATCACACCCGCGTGACGCAGGCGGCGGCTCGCACCCTTACGCTGCAGTTCACGCTTGGTGACCTTGATTTCATGGGTCTTCGACATTTTCGACTACTCAGGTTGTTGCCTCGCCTTGCGGCTTGGCGGTTGAAGATGCTTCCGCGACCAGAAGCACCCGGGGTATGCCCCCGCCGTTGCCGGCAGGGACGAAAAACTCAGTCGACGTACAGCGAGCTGACCGACTCGCCGAAGGCGATGCGGCGCATCGTTTCGGCCAGCATTTCCGCCACGCTCAGCTGGCGGATCTTGCTGCACACCCGCGCTGCGTCCTTCAGCGGGATGGTGTCGGTCACCACCAGCTCGTCGAGCTGGGAATTGGTGATGTTGTCCACCGCCGGGCCCGACAGCACCGCGTGGGTGCAGTAGGCGGCGACCTTGAGCGCACCGCGCGCCTTCAGGGCAGCGGCAGCGGCGCACAGGGTGCCGGCGGTATCGACGATGTCATCGACCATCACGCAGGTCTTGCCTTCGACGTCACCGATGATGTTCATCACGGTGGAGACGTTGGCGCGCGGGCGGCGCTTGTCGATGATCGCCAGGTCGGCGTCATCCAGGCGCTTGGCCACCGCACGGGCGCGGACCACGCCGCCCACGTCCGGCGACACAACGATCAGGTTCTCGGTGCCGTAGGCGCGCCAGATGTCGGCCAGCAGCAGCGGGGACGCATACACGTTGTCCACCGGAATATCGAAGAAGCCCTGGATCTGGTCGGCGTGCAGGTCGACGGTCAGCACGCGATCAGCGCCAGCGGTGCTGAACATCTTCGCCGCCAGCTTGGCGGTGATCGGCACGCGCGAGGAACGCATGCGGCGATCCTGGCGCGAGTAGCCGAAGTACGGCACCACGGCGGTCACGCTGGCCACCGATGCGCGCTTGAGCGCGTCGATCAGCACCAGCAGTTCCATCAGGTTTTCCGCGCTCGGCGCGCAGGTCGGCTGGATCACGAAGACGTCCTGCTTGCGGACGTTCTCTTCGATTTCCACCTGCACTTCGCCATCGGAGAAGTGCGAGACCAGCGCCTTGCCCGGGCGAACCCCCAGTTCCTTGCAGATGTTCTGCGCCAGACGTTTGTTGGCGTTGCCGGAAAAGACCAGCAGGTTCGGGGACTCTTGCATCATGATTGTCTCGGGCGGGGACGAGTGGCGGGGATCCGGGGTCGGCAAGGACCCGATGGACCCTTGCTGCTGACAACACCGCGGTTGTTTCCACGTCCCGCGCAGGTGATGCGCTGGAAGGCGCGGACACAGCCGCTATTGGCAGGGGCGGTAGGATTCGAACCTACGAATGCCAGGATCAAAACCTGGTGCCTTGGGCCTCTTGGCGACGCCCCTGCATTGACAAATCAGTGTTGCTCGAGTGCATCCAGCAGTGGCGAACGCGAAACGCCCGCTGCCACCCTTGCCCGCAACTCCTTCGGCAACTTCGACCGTCCCTGCTCTGCAGCAGACTGCGATGCGAACTCGACGAAACAACCACTTCCCGAACCGGTCAGCCGCGCCGTGCCAATGTCGCTCAACGCGGCGAACGCTGCCTCGACGGCAGGCTCACGGCGGCGCAGCACCGGTTCGAACGCGTTCCCGACCAGGGTCCCGGAAGCGAAGTCCTCTATTTTCGCCACTGGGCTGTCGCGCGTCAAATCCGGGTCTGCAAACAGGGCCGGGGTGGGAACATGAACGCCCGGCTCAACCACCACATACCAGGCCGGTGTCAGCACGATCGGCTGCAGGCGCTCGCCCACCCCTTCGGCCCAGGCGTTGCGCCCGCGCACGAACACCGGCACGTCCGCGCCCAGGCGCAGGCCAAGCGCGGCAAGCGCGTCCTCGTCCAGCCCTGCCCGCCACAACCGGTTCAGCACGACCAGCACAGTGGCCGCGTCGGAGGAACCGCCACCGAACCCCCCACCGGCAGAAACGTGCTTTTCAACGATGATGTCTGCGCCTTGCGCGATATTGGCCGCATCTTTCAGAAGCCGCGCGGCGCGGACCGCCAGATCATCGGCCTCGGCCACGCCGAACAGGCCCTCGCCCTGCCGACGCACCAGGCCGTCTTCACGCAGGCGCAGGCCGATGCGGTCACCCCAGTCCAGCAGGCGGAATACCGTCTGCAGCTCGTGGTAACCGTCGGCCCGGCGGCCGGTGATGTGCAGGAACAGGTTCAGCTTGGCCGGGGCCGGCCACCAGGACCAGCCCGTGCCATCGGCTACCCCCCTCATGGAGTGCCCTGCCCCCACTGGTCCACCAGCAGGCGCACCTTGGCATCCCCATTGCTGGCCTCGATCCGGCGCGGCAGCGCTGGGCGCCCGGCCTCGGCGGGATACCAGTCCAGGTACTGCACCTGCCAGCCCATCTGCTGCATGCGGCGCGGCCGGCCTTCACCGTCGCGCTCGACCTTCTCCGGACCGGCAGCATCGCCGGCCACCAGGCCACGGATCCACTCCGGCAGCTGGTTGACCGGAATGTCCCAGCCAGTGGCTTCCAGCAGCAGCTGCTGGGCATCCTCGCCGTCACGCGGCCCGCCAGCCAGCCCTTCCAGGCGGCCGGCTTCGGAATGGGTATCGCCGGTCAGCTTCCAGCTCTGCCGGGTCACCGGCGCGCTCAGCTCGACCACATAACGGCGCCCTTCCTGCTTCCAGTCGATGCGACCGCTGCCGCCGTCCTTGCCCTTGCTGACCGCGACCCGGCCCTGGAAGGCCCAGTCCGGCTGTGCCTGCAGCGCGGCCACGCGCGCCGCCTCGGCCTGCGCCGCTTCGGCAGACACGGTCTCGACCACCGCTGGCGCCGGGGTCTTCTGCGTGCCCACGCTGGTGCAGGCGCTGACCATCAGGGTCGCGGCCGCCAACAGCAGCGGCCGGATCAGGGAAACACTCATGGATTGAACTTCTCGCGGGCGCGCAGCAGCGCGCGGTTTTCAGGGTCGAGCTTGGCCGCTTCCTCGAAGAAGTGGCGGGCCTCGTCATGCTTGCCCAGCACCCACAGCACTTCGCCGACGTGGGAAGCGATCTCCGGATCCTTGGCCAGGGTCCAGGCCCGGCGCAGCTGCACCAGTGCCTCTTCCTTGCGGCCCAGGCGATACAGCACCCAGCCATAGCTGTCGACGATGGCGGCGTTGTCCGGTTCGGCCACGCGGGCGCGGTCGATCAGCTCCAGAGCCTCCTGCAGGCGACCGGTGCGATCGGCCAGGGTGTAACCCAGCGCGTTCAATGCCGGTACGTTTTCCGGCTCGGTCACCAGAATCTTGCGTAGATCGGCCTCGGCGCGTGGGATGTCGTCACGGCGTTCCCAGGTGAGCGCACGGGCGTACAGCAGGCCGTTGTCATCCGGGTAAGCGGCCAGGCCCCGGGCCAGCGCATCCAGTTCGCCGGCGCTATCGTCTGCGCGCTGGCGCAGTTCGGCTTCCAGCAGGTAGGCGTCGCGGCGCACATCGTCGTCGACCACCGCATCGGACTGGATCGCGTGCACTTCATCCAGCGCCAGCGGCAGGCGCCCGGCCAGGGCCTGGGCGTTGGCCGCGCGCAGGCGCGCTTCGCTCAGCTCATCGCCACCAGGCACGCTGTGATACCACTGCACCGCCTCGGGGTAGCGCTTCAGGTACTCGGCGATCTTGCCCAGCAGCAGGCGCTGCGCCGGGTCCGGCTTGGCCGCCTGCCGCGACAGTTCGTTGTAGAGGTTGGACAGCGCGGCCTTGTCGCCCTGCTTGGCCAGCAGCGAAGCGCGCATGCCCCAGGTCTGCACGTCCTGCGGGCCGAAGGCCAGTACGCGTTCGGCCGCAGCCGGCTGCCCCAGGCTGTCGTAGGCGATGGCCACCGCATTGCGCAGTTCCGGGTCCTGTCGGGTCTTCGGCTCCACGTCGTGCAGCAGCGACAATGCCTTGTCGGTCTCGCCAGCCTGCTGCAGCTGGCTGGCACGCAGCAACGCCACGCGCGGCTCCTCGGGGAAGCGCTTGACCACTTCATCGATCATGCGCCGCGCCAGCTCGGGCTTTTCCATTCGCAGGGCCAGGCGGCCGAATTCCTGCCAGGCTTCGATCTTCGGCGGAATGGCGTTGGCGTCGACCAGCTCACCCAGCACCTGTGCGGGCACCGCCGGATCACGGCCACCACCGATCAGCGCGGCCAGGGCGAACTTCCAGCCGCGCTCGTCGGGGTCGGCCAGCAGGGCCTGCAGCTCGGTGCGGGCGGCCTTCACATCGCCCTGTCGCATGGCCAGCGCACCGGCGGCGCTGCGCATGGTCAACGAGCGTGGGGCGCGCTGCTGCCACAGGGCCAGGCCCTTGGCGGCGCTGGCATCGTCGTTGGCGAGCATGGAAATGCGGGTCGCGCGCTCGGCCAGGCCGGCGTCGCCGTCGGTCTGCTGGGCCGCCTGCAGGTACCAGCGTGCGGCGTCGGCCAGCTTGCCGGCCTGCAGCGCGAACTCACCGGCCATCACCGGTTCCAGCGCCAGTTCCTCAGTGGCCGGGGCCCGTACGGGGGCCTTGGCCGGCACTGCCGCCAGGGCCTGGCTGCAGGCCAGGGACAGCAGCAGAACACTGGGGATGCGAATCAATGCGGGCATCGTCGGCATCGGGGCCTTAAAATGTCGTCCAATGGCCAGCAGCTTATCGCAAGCAACTGAACAATGACCCTGTGGGTGCTCGGACTGAATCACCAGACCGCACCGGTGGAGCTGCGCGAGCGCGCGGCCTTCGCCGGTGAGGCGTTGCCGCGCGCGCTCGGTTCGCTGCGCGATACCCCGCAGATCGCCGAGGCGGTGCTGCTGTCCACCTGCAACCGCACCGAACTGTACGCCGTGGCCGATTCGGCGCAGGCACTGGACCAGTGGCTGCACAGCCAGGCCGGCGACCTGCAGGGCTACCTGTACCAGCATGCCGATGCCGAGGCCGTGCGCCACCTGTTCCGCGTCGCCACCGGGCTGGACTCGATGGTGCTGGGTGAACCACAGATCCTCGGCCAGGTGAAGGATGCTTGGTCGACCGCGCGCGACCACGGTCTGCTTGGCCAGCGCCTGGACCGCCTGTTCCAGCAGACCTTCTCGGTGGCCAAGCGTGCGCGCACCGATACCCAGGTCGGCGCCAACCCGGTGTCGGTCGCCTCGGCGGCGGTGCGCCTGGCGCAGAACGCGTTCGCCCGGCTGGACGATTCCACCGTGCTGCTGGTCGGTGCCGGCGAGACCATCGAACTGGCTGCACGGCACCTGAGCGAGGGCAAGGTCCGCCGGCTGCTGATCGCCAATCGCACCCTCGCCCACGCGCAGGAACTTGCCAGCCGCCATGGCGGCGTGGCCCTGCCGCTGACCGAACTGGACCGCCACCTGGGCGAGGCCGACGTGGTGTTCTCGGCCACCGCCGCGCGCGAGCCGGTGATCCATCGCGAGATGGTGGCCAAGGCCCTGCGTGCGCGCCGGCACAAGCCGATGCTGCTGTTCGACCTGGCCGTGCCGCGCGACATCGAGGCCGAGGTCGGCACGCTCAACGATGCCTTCCTCTACACCGTCGATGACCTGGAACGCGCGGTGGAAGACAACCGCCGTGGCCGTCGCGAGGCCGCCGCCGAAGCCGAGGCGATCATCGACCTGCAGGTGTCGCGCTTCGTCGAGACCCAGCAGGCCAGCGCCCACCAGGCGCCGCTGCGGCAGCTGCGTGCGTTCGGCGAGGCCACCCGCGCCGAGCTGCTGGAGCGCGCACGCCAGCAGCTGGCCAACGGCAAGCCGGCCGATGAAGTGCTGGAACTGCTGGCCCACGGCCTGACCAACCGCCTGCTGCATCCGCCGACCGCCGCCCTGCGCGCTGCCGCGCTGAGTGGCGATGCCGACCTGACCCGCGCCGCCGAGCGCCTGTTCCCGGCCACGCCGGGTTACCGCCACCCACCCGTGAGACCCGATGACGCCGACCCTGCGCCGTAAGCTGGAAGCGCTGGCCGAGCGCCGCGAAGAACTGGAACGCCTGCTCGCCGAACCCGATGTGGTCGCCGACAACACCCGTTTCCGCGACCTTTCGCGCGAATTCGCCCAACTTGAACCGATCGCCATCGCCCTGGCCGATGAAGCCCGTGCCAAGGCCGACCTGGCCGCCGCCGAAGGCATGCGCGCCGACCCCGACCTGCGCGAGCTGGCCGACGAGGAGATCGCCGCCGCCCAAGCCCGCCTGCAGGAGCTGGAACAGGAACTGGCACTGCTGCTGGTGCCGCGCGACCCACGCGACGAAGGCAACCTGTTCCTGGAAGTGCGTGCCGGTACCGGTGGCGACGAAGCAGCGATCTTCGCCGGCGACCTGTTCCGCATGTACGTCCGCTATGCCGAACGCCAGGGCTGGAAGGTCGAGATCGAATCGGACAACCCCGGCGAACATGGCGGCTACAAGGAAGTGGTGGCGCGCGTGGTCGGCCGTGGCGCGTTCTCGCGCCTGAAGTTCGAATCGGGCACGCATCGCGTGCAGCGTGTACCGGCCACTGAATCGCAGGGCCGCATCCACACCTCGGCGGCGACCGTGGCGATCATTCCCGAGGCCGATGAAGTCGATGACATCGTCATCAATCCGGCGGACCTGAGGGTGGATACGTTCCGCTCGTCCGGCGCCGGCGGCCAGCACGTCAACAAGACCGAGTCGGCCATCCGCATCACCCACGTGCCAACCGGCGTGGTGGTGGAATGCCAGACCGAACGCAGCCAACACGCCAACCGCGACAAGGCGATGAAACGCCTGAAGGCGCAGCTGCTGGACGCCGAGCGCCAGCGCCAGGATGCGGCACAGGCCGAGTCGCGGCGCCTGCAGGTCGGCAGTGGCGACCGCAGCCAGCGCATCCGTACCTACAACTTCCCGCAGGGCCGGATCACCGACCACCGCGTGGAAGGCCTGACCCTGTATGACCTGCCGAACATCCTCGCCGGCGATCTCGATCCGCTGCTGCAGCGGCTCAGCCACGAACACCAGGTCGACGCCCTGGCCCAGCTGTCGGCGAGCTGAGCACGATGACGGCCTGGCAGCAGCGGCAACAACTGCAACAGGCGATCGCTCGCCAGCCCGGCGACTTTGTCGCCTGGGTGATGCTGGCCGACCTGGAACTGGAAGCCGGCGACATCGCTGCTGGCGAACAGGCCGCGCGCCGTGCGTTGCAGCTGCGTCCGAACCATCCCGAAGCGCTGGCGCGATTGGGCCGCGTGGCGTGGATGGCCGGCGCACATACCGACGCCGCGACGCTGCTCGGCCAAGCCTCGGCGCTGGCACCGCAGCATCCAGGCATCGCGCTGTGGCTGGGCCACGCGCTGGAAGATGCCGATGATGCCGAGGGCGCATCGGCCGCCTATCGGCGCGCGCACACCCTGATGCCGGCCGAGCCCTACATCGCCGCCCAGCGGCTGGCCTGGCAGCGCCGCCTGTGCGACTGGCAGGACGTGGACGCGCTGGCTGCACAGGTGCGCGGTGCGTTGGCCTCCGGACAGGGTGTTGTCGAACCGTTCGCCTTCCTCAGCGAGGACGCCAGCGCCGCCGAACAGCTGGCCTGTGCGCGTGCACGTGCTGCGGTGGTTGCTTCGGGGGTGCGTCCCCTTCCTGCCGTAAAGGCGCGTGGGCACGGCCCCTTGCGCGTCGGTTTCCTTTCCAATGGTTTTGGCGCCCATCCCACCGGGCTGCTGACTGTAGCCCTGTTGGAGCAACTGCGCCTTGACCCGACGCTGCAACTGCATCTGTTCGCACTGAACCGCGACGACGGCAGCCGCATCCGCCAGCGCCTGCAGGCGGCGACGCATCTGCACGACGTGGCCGGCCTGCGCCATGCCGACATCGCCACCCGCATCCGCGCGCAGGGCATCGACCTGTTGTTCGACCTGCGCGGTTGGGGCGGCGGCGGTACGCCGGAAGTGCTGGCGATGCGTCCTGCCCCGCTGCAGCTGAACTGGCTGGCCTACCCCGGCACATCGGGTGCGCCGTGGATGGATGCGGTGATTGGCGATGACTTCGCGCTACCACCATCGCTGGAACCGCATTACAGCGAACGCGTGCTGCGCCTGCCGCGTGCGTTCCAGCCCTCGGACAACACGCGTGCGCTGGAAGCCGCGCCGACGCGTGCGGACTGCGGCCTGCCCGAGCACGGCGTGGTGTTCTGCTGCTTCAACAACAGCTACAAGCTCAATCCGCGCAGCATGGGCCGCGCCTTCGCCGTGCTGCAGACGGTACCCGGCAGCGTGCTGTGGCTGCTGTCCGGGCCCGGTCAGGCCGATGCCCGCCTGCGCAGCACCGCACAGGCCGCTGGCCTGGACCCGGCACGCCTGGTGTTCATGGCCAAGCTGCCGCATCCGCAGTACCTTGCACGTTATCAGCTGGCCGATCTGTTCCTGGACACCAACCCGTACAACGCGCACACCACAGCATCGGACGCACTATGGGCCGGCTGCCCGGTGCTGACCTGCCCCGGCGACACCTTCGCCGCGCGCGTGGCCGGCAGCCTCAATCACCATCTGGGGCTGGCGCGAATGAATGTCGCTGACGATGCGGCGTTCATCGCCACCGCCAGCGCGCTGGGCAATGACCCTGCGGCACTGGCCGCGCTGCGTGCCGATCTGGCGCAGGCGCGCGAGCGCAGTGGATTGTTCGACATGGACGGGTTCGCCCGCGACCTGTCGGCGCTGCTGCAGCGGCTGGCGCGCGAACACGGCTGGCTGGGAACAACCGAACCGACCGGGTAATGTCGATTGGATGATGTCGACTGGGTAGAGTCGACTGTTGGTCGACTGCCTTCGGCAGGAAGCCTGAAACCCCGCGCTGCGCGCGATAGTCGACTGACAGTCGACTCTACCAGGCGTCGACATCGCCTGAGCCATCCCTGCGCTACGCTCGGGCTTCCTCTCCGCGTGGTGTGACGATGGCCAAGCTCAAGCGCAAGGACTACGACGAACTGCTGCTGCCGCTGCAGCTGGAACTGACCGCCATGGCGCGCTGGGTGCAGCACAGCGGGCAGCGCCTGCTGGTGCTGTTCGAAGGCCGTGATACCGCAGGCAAAGGCGGCGCGATCCAGGCCATCAGCCAGCACCTCAACCCGCGCCAGTGCCGGGTGGTGGCGCTGCCCAAGCCCACCGACCGCGAAGCCACGCAGTGGTATTTCCAGCGCTACGCCTCGCATCTTCCCGCCGCCGGCGAGATCGTGCTGATGGACCGCAGCTGGTACAACCGCGCCGGCGTCGAGCGGGTGATGGGCTACTGCAGCGAAACCGAGTACCAACAGTTCCTGCGCCAGGCGCCGGTGTTCGAGCAGCTGCTGGTGGATGACGGCATCCTGCTGTTCAAGTACTGGCTGTGCGTCGACCAGGAGCAGCAGGAGAAGCGTTTCGCCGAGCGCCACCTCGATCCGCTGAAGGGCTGGAAGCTGTCCCCGGTCGACCTGAAATCGCGCAGCAAGTACAGCGCCTATACCGAAGCCCGTGAGGCGATGCTGCGCGCGACGCATCGCGAGGCGGCGCCGTGGACGCTGGTGGATTTCAACGACCAGCGGCTGGGGCGACTGACCCTGGTGCGCAACCTGCTGGACCGGTTGCCGGACACGCGGGTGGATGCGCCGTTGCCGGAGCTGCCGAAGCTGAAGGGCAAGCTGCATCGCGAGCACTACGATGTGCTGAAGCCGATCGAGGACTTCCCGGTCGAGGAATAGGGTGGGTCGGCAGGGTTGCACCCTGCACCTGCCGAAGCCAGAGCAACGGCAACAGCGGGCTATCCGTGGGATGGTGGGACGGTGCCGGAGTGCGGGGACGCCGCAAGTACGTCCTTGTAGGCTTGGCAGCCGCATCCATGCGGCTGACACCCCGCACTCCGGCACCGCCCCACCTCTGACAGATCTCCGCGATCTGATGGATCCACGCCATGCGTGGATGACTCTCAATCGAAATCGAATATTTCGATATCTGTGAGATTTGAGCCGAGCATGGCTCGGCTCTACAGAAAGCAATACCGACAGCTCGCAGAAAACTGTCGAAGGCTGGGTGGGT
>NZ_JAOCLC010000056.1:0-34059 GCF_029845105.1 Stenotrophomonas sp. GD03654
CGATACGCGGAAGGCGCCGTTCTACCCAGCCAACCACCCCCAACAAAAAACCCGGCCGAAGCCGGGTTTTCTGCATGACCAGACAACGATCAGGAATCAGTCGCCCTGCTGCTTCTGCAGGTGCTCCCAACGCTCCTGGGCGTCGATGGTGCGTTCGGCGGTGAGGCGCGCTTCCAGGCGCTCCAGGCCGATTTCTTCGCCGGTGTCGACGCAGTAACCGTAGTCGCCCGCTTCCAGGCGCTTCAGGGTGCTGTCGATCTTGCCGATCAGCTTGCGGTAGCGGTCACGGGTACGCAGTTCCAGCGAGTTCTCGGTCTCGCGGGTCGCGCGTTCGGCTTCGTCGCCGATGTCACGCACTTCCTCGCGAAGATTCTCGATGGTCTGCTTGGACTCTTCGACCAGGTCCGCGCGCCAGTTCTGCAGGCGCTGACGGAAGTACTCCTGCTGCAGCGGGCTCATGTATTCCTCTTCCGAGGACGGCTTGTAGCCAGCCGGCAGGATCGGGCGGCCGGTGGCCTCGTCGGTCTTGTACTCGACCACCTTGTACTTGCTGCGCGGGGCCGGTGCCGCCGAGCGGGCGGCGACGGCCACGGCAACCTTGCCGACAGGGCGCGACACGGTCTTCGGGGCGGAATCGGATTTCACGGCGGTTTTGGCAGGCGATTTCGAAACGGGCACGGGATTCTTGGATTGCGGGGCCTTCGAAGCGGCAGGAGCGGCGGCCGGGGCCGGCTTGGAGGCCGGTTGGGCTGCTGCCACTGCCACGGTCTTGGCCGGGACAGGCTTGGCCGGAGCCGGCTTGGCAGCAGGCTTCGGTGCGGACTTCACTACTGGGGCCGGGGTCGGCTTGACGGCCGGCACGGCAACATTCTTGGCAACCTTCTTTACAGCGGCAGGCGTGGCAACCGGTTTAGCTGCAGCGACCTTCTTTGCCGCAGGCTTGGCGACCGGTTTGGCTGCAGCCTTCTTCACCACCACCTTCGGCGCCGGCTTGGCTGCTGCCTTCTTCGCTACCGGCTTGGCGGCGGCCTTCTTCATCGGCGCGGCCTTGCTGGCGGCCTTCTTCACCACCGGCGCCTTCTTGCTGGCAGCGGCAGGCTTGGACTTGGCGGGCGCAGCGGCCTTCTTCGCCACCGGCTTGGTTGCCTTGACCGGCGTTTTCTTTGCGGTGGCCTTCCTGGCCGCCGGTTGCGAGGACGCTGCCTTGGTCGCCGGCTTGCTGGCCGGCTTCTTGGCAACGGGCTTTGCCGCCAACTTCTTCACAACAGGCTTGGCGGTTTTCTTGGCGGCCGTTGCGGCCTTCTTTGCAGTTTTTTTAGCAGCCACGAAACGCTCTTCCTTGGATTCCCCGGGGCCCGGGAAAGCGGGCCTTTATAGCCTACCCGACCCGCAGCAGCAACCTCGACCCCCTGCTCCATTCAGTCCTGGAGTCAAGGCGCCCTTGGAGGCGGTCCGACGAACACGGACCGCCTTGCGCGGTACGGAACCTGGCCAACACCCGAAGGTGCTGGTACCGGTCGCAGGCCATCGGCGACATGCGACCAACGGCCCATCCTGCACAAATGCGGCCTTCATGCCAACTGGCATAAGATGACTGGGTGATCTCGCGCCTGCTCATCGCCCTGCTGCGCTTCTACAAGCGCTTCATCAGCCCCTTGCTGGGGCCACGCTGCCGTTTCGTGCCGAGCTGTTCTGAATACGCGATGGAAGCGATCGCGCGGCACGGTCCGCTGCGCGGCAGCTGGCTGGCTGCGCGCCGGCTGGGCCGCTGCCATCCGTTCCATCCCGGCGGCGTCGACCCCGTGCCCGAGTCCCCCAACGCCCCCTCTTGCCGTTGCACAGGAAAACACTGACATGTCCTCCACCCTCATCACCAATGCCCGCATGGTCAACGAAGGCCGCACCTTCGACGGCGATCTGCGCATCGAGAACGGCCGCATCGCGCAGATCGGCAATGGGCTGGCGCCGCGGGTCGGCGAGCAGGTGGTGGATGCGGCCGGACGCTGGCTGCTGCCCGGCATGATCGATGACCAGGTGCACTTCCGCGAGCCGGGCCTGACCCACAAGGGTGACATCGCCAGCGAATCGGCGGCGGCCGTGGCCGGTGGCCTGACCAGCTTCATGGACATGCCCAACACCAATCCGCCGACGCTGGATTCGACCATTCTGGAAGCCAAGTACGAGCTCGCGCGCGGTCGCGCCTGGGCCAACTACGGCTTCTACCACGGCGCCAGCAATGACAACCTGGACGCGATCCGCGCTCTGGACCCGAAGAAGGCGCCGGGCGTGAAGGTATTCATGGGTGCGTCGACCGGCAACATGCTGGTCGACAACCCGGAAACGCTGGACGCGATCTTCCGCGAATGCCCGACTCCGATCATCACGCACTGCGAAGACACGCCGATGATCGATGCCAACCTGAAGGCCTTCCAGGAAAAGTACGGCGATGCGCTGACCCCGGACATGCACCCGGACATCCGCTCACGCGAGGCCTGCATCAAGTCGACCCGCCTGGCGATGTCGCTGGCGCGCAAGCACGGCACCCGCCTGCATGTGCTGCACATCTCCACCGCCGACGAGCTGGCGCTGTTCGAGAAGGGGCCGCTGATCCGCGCCGACGGCAGCCGCAAGCAGATCACCGCTGAAACCTGCGTGCACTTCCTGCACTTCGCGCGCCCTGACTATGCGACCAAGGGCAACCTGATCAAGTGCAACCCGGCGATCAAGGAAGTATCCGACCGCGAGGCAATCACCGCTGCGCTGGCCGACGACGTGCTGGACGTGCTGGCCACCGACCACGCCCCGCACACCTGGGAAGAGAAGCAGAAGCCCTACGCGCAGGCGCCGTCGGGCCTGCCGCTGGTGCAGTACGCGCTGGTGGCCGCGCTGGAGCGCGTGCACGAAGGCAAGCTGACCCGCGAGCAGGTGGTGCAGAAGTTCGCGCATGCGCCGGCGCAGCTGTTCGACGTCGAGGAGCGCGGCTTCCTGCGCGAAGGCTACTTCGCCGATCTTGTCCTGGTCGAAGACGTGCCGTTCACGGTCAAGCGCGAGGACGTGCTGTCCAAGTGCGGCTGGTCGCCGTTTGAAGGCACCACCTTCCGTTCGCGCGTCGCCTCCACCTGGGTGAACGGCCAGCTGGTGTGGGACGGCAGCAAACTGGTGGGCGAGCCCGCCGGCCAGCGCATGACCTACGACCGCTGATGCGTTCAGCACTGATGATCGGGGCGCTGCTGCTGGCCGCGCCCCTACTCACCGCACCGGCGGCCCAGGCGCAGGATGGCATCGGCAGCCTGATCGACAGCCGCGTGGTGTTCCCGGCCAGTGCGTCGCAGGGTGCACTGGTGATCGGCAAGGTGCCCGCCGGCAGCCGCGTGCAGTACGCCGGCCGCCAGCTGCGGGTGAGCGGCTATGGCAGCGTGGTGTTCGGCATTGGCCGCGACGAGAAGGGTCCGCTGCGCGTGCAGGTGCAGCGCCCCGATGGTGGCAGCGAGACTGCGACCATTGCGGTGACGCCGCGCGACTGGCCCACCGAGCGGGTCAACGGCGTGCCACCGAAGACGGTCAACCCGCCGCCGGCGATTGCCGAGCGGATCAAGCGCGAACAGGCGCAGGTGACTGCCGCGCGTGCCCGCGATGACGACCGTACCGACTTCACCCAGACCTTCATCTGGCCAGTGCAGGGCCGCATCAGCGGCCGCTTCGGCAACGCGCGCGTGTACAACGGCCAGCCAGGCGCCGGTCATTCCGGCATGGACATCGCGGTACCGACCGGTACACCGGTGAAGGCTCCGGCCGCCGGCATCGTCACCTTTGCCGGCCCGGACCTGTACCTGACCGGCGGCACCCTGCTGCTCGACCACGGTTTCGGGGTCAGTTCCAATTTCCTGCACCTGTCGCGCATCGACGTGAAGGTTGGCGACCGTGTGGAACAGGGCCAGGTGATCGCCGCGGTCGGCGCCACCGGCCGTGCCACCGGCCCGCACCTGCACTGGGGCATGAACTGGTTCGATACCCGTATCGACCCGTTGCTGGTGCTGGAGCGTAAATAACGCGTGCAATGCGCCTTGGTGGGTGCCGACCTTGGTCGGCACAATCCCTCAGAGCGTGCGGACCAAGGTCCGCACCCACCAGAAGCTGTCCGCAGGGCCGATCGATCAACCGCGCGCAGCCCACCACACGCGCAGCAGGGTGCGCACCGGAGTAGCTTCAATCGGCTTGCCTGCGGCCTGCGCCGCCACGCGGGCGCGCGCCAGACTGGACCACACACGTCGCGGGCGCGGGCCAGGCACGCGGGTGCCCCACCCCTTCAACAGATGCTGCGCCCAGCGCTGCGCGGCGCTGCTGGCATCACCGTCCAGCAGGCTGCGCGGCACACCGGCCACGCCGGCATCCTGCAGGCGCTGGGCCAGGGTCTGCAGCTGCACCGCACGGCCCGCGCCGGTGCGCGGCTTGTCCGCGAACAAGACCGCCTCCACCGCAGCTACGGCCTCGGCGTAGTTGGCCAGCGCACGCTCGGCTCCGGCCGCATCCAGTGCGACGGTGCGCGCTTCAACCAGATCCGGCAGCGCTTCGGCCAACTGGGCCCACGGCGCACGCACCGGCTCCAGTAGACGTCCCAGCGGATGGCGCGAACGATGCGCGGCCCAGCTGCGCAGCTCCTCGCCCCACCACGCCAGCTTGGCGTCGGCCGGCAGCGGATCGCCGCCGGTATTGAGCATGTCGTCGAACTCCTGCAGCAGCGCGAACCACGCCACGGCAAGCTCGCGTTGCGATTCGGCCACGAACGGGGCGGCCACCGACCATTCCGGCCAACGGCTGCGCCACTTGTCGAGGAAACTGTCCAGCGCGGTACTGCTCACTACGTGATTCCTTACGGCTGGGCCGGGGCTGCCGGCCGGGTCGGCCAGAGACTGGCCAGTTGCAGAAGTTCAGCATTCTCGACCAGCACGTCGGCCTGCCAGGCCAACGGGTCGTCGCTGTGCAGGCGGTAGCCCCACAGCGCCGCCACCGACGGCATGGCGGCAGCGCGTGCGGCGATGATGTCGCGCTCGTCGTCACCCACGTACACGCAGTCTTCGGCGGCGATGCCGATCGCCTGCGCGGCGTGCAGCAGCGGCAGCGGGTGCGGCTTGCGCTCGGCCAGGCTGTCACCACCGACCAGCACCGCGCAGCGCTGCTGCCAGCCGTATTGCGGCACGATCAAGCGCGCCAGGTACTCCGGCTTGTTGGTGACGATGCCCCACACCGTACCGGCCTCATCCAGCGCGGCGAGCATGCCGGCCACGCCATCGAACAGCACCGCGTGCTGGCCGATCAACGCTTCGTAGCGCTGCAGGAATTCCGGGATCAGTGCATCGCGCGCAGCGGCATCCAAGTCCGGGAAAGCGGCCCCGACCATCGCGCGCGAGCCCTTGGAGACCACCGGTCGCAGCTGTGCCGGATCGACCGGCGCGCGTCCACGCTCGGCCAGCATCGCATCGCAGGTGGCGACGAAGTCCGGCGCGCTGTCCAGCAGGGTGCCGTCCAGATCGAACAGCACCGCGCGCGGGAAGCGTGCGGAGGTCATGCTGGCTTGACCGCGTAGGCCAGGTAGTTGATGTCGGTGCGGCTGCTCAGGCGGGCGTGGTTGCGCCACGGCTCGTAGGCCATGCCGCTGACATCCACCAGCTGCATGTCGGCCTCGCGCAGCCAGCGCGCCAGCTCGGCCGGCTTGATGAATTCCTGGTAGTGGTGCGTACCCTTGGGCAGCAGCCGCGCCACGTACTCGGCGCCGACAATCGCCACCGCGAACGCGGCAGCGGTGCGGTTGATGGTCGACAGGAACAGGTGGCCACCCGGCTTCAGCAGGCGCTTGCAGGCTTCGATGATTGCGCCGGGATGGGGCACGTGCTCGAGCATTTCCATGCAGGTGACTACGTCGAAGCTGCCCGGCTGCTCGGCGGCAAGGTCTTCGGCGGCCTGCACGCGGTAGTCGACCTTGGCGCCGCTTTCCAGCGCATGCAGCCGCGCGACCTTGACCAGCTCCGGGGCCAGGTCGATGGCAGTGACATCGGCGCCGGCCTGGGCCAGCGCTTCACTCAACAGGCCGCCACCGCAACCGATGTCGAGCACGCGTGCGCCGCGCAGCGGCACGCGCTCGGCCACGTACTTCAGGCGCACCGGATTCAGTGCGTGCAGCGGCTTCTGCGGGCCATCAGCGTCCCACCAGCGGTTGGCCAGCGCGGCGAACTTGTCCAGCTCGGCCTGATCGAAATTGGAGGAAGCGTGGGGGGCAGTCATGAGGAGTCCTTGCGGCGCCAGGGATCAGGCGCGGATATGACGGATGCGCTCGCGCCACTGGCGCGCGTTGGCGATGATGCCCGGCAGGTCCATGCCGACCAGCTCGCGCTGCACCAGCTTCGGCTTGCCGGCGATCCAGACGTCGCTGACCTGCTGGCGGCCGGTGGCGTACACCAGCTGCGACAGCACGTTGTGCAGCGGCTGGGTTTCCAGCGCGGACAGATCGACGCAGACCAGGTCGGCCTGCTTGCCGACTTCGATCGAGCCGATGCGCTCGCCGAAGCCCAACGCGCGGGCGCCGCCCAGGGTCGAGGCGCGCAGCGTGGTGGCCGCGTCCAGCGCGGTGGCATCGTCGGCCACGGCCTTGGCCAGGATCGCCGCGGTGCGGTTCTCGCTGAACATGTCCAGGTCGTTGTTGCTGGCGCAGCCGTCGGTGCCGATCGCCAGGTTCACGCCAGCACGCTGCAGGGCGCAGGCCGGGCAGAAACCGGAGGCCAGCTTGAGGTTCGATTCCGGGCAGTGCACCACGCTGACGCCACGTTCGGCGCACAGGTGGATTTCCGCGTCGGTCAGCTGGGTCATGTGCACCGCGATCAGGCGGTCGTTGACCAGGCCGAGCCGATCCAGTCGCGCCAGCGGGCGCTGGCCGTGCAGCTTGATCGAATCGTTGATCTCCTGCGCGGTCTCGTGGGTGTGCAGGTGCACCTGCATGTCGAGCTGGTCGGACAGCATCCGCACCCGCTCGAAATTGGCATCGTTGACCGTATACGGCGCATGCGGCGCGAATGCGGTGCCGATCAGCGGATCGGTGCGCCACTGGTCGTGCAGTTCACCGGCCTTGGCGAAGTACTCGTCGTCGGTCTTGGCCCAGGCGGTGGGAAAATCGATGATGACCGCGCCGACCAGCGCGCGGAAACCGTGCTTCTTGTAGACGGCGGCCTGCACGTCGCCGAAGAAGTAGTTCTCGTTGGCACAGGTGGTACCGCCGCGCAGCATCTCGGCGATGGCCAGGGTGGTGCCGTCGGCAACGAACTCGGGGCCGATCACCGCCGCTTCCACCGGCCAGATGTGCTGCTGCAGCCAGGTCATCAGCGGCAGGTCGTCGGCGACGCCGCGCAGCAGGGTCATCGGGTTGTGCGTGTGCGCATTGACCAGGCCCGGCATCAGCGCGGCCTCAGGACGGCTGACCACCTGGGCGGCGCGGAACCGCGCGCGCGCCTCGGCACGCGGCAGGATGGCCACGATCTCGCTGCCACGCACGGCAACGGCATGGTCTTCCAGCACCACCGCATGCGGCTCGATCGGAACGACGTAACCGGCTTCGATGAGCAGGTCGCAGGCTTCGGGGAGGTGCGGGCTATCGCTCATGCGGGCTCACTGGGCTGTGGGGGCGGCGAGATACTTCTGGGGGACACGCCCCTGAGTCAGGGGCTGCCGCGAAGCGGCGGGGTCTGGAGACCCGTGAAGCGGGGCCCATGATCTGCCGAAGCAGACCATGGGAGCGCCAGCGCGAATGCGATGGCGCGTACCCGGCCAGCGGCCGGCACTACAGCAGGTCGACCTATGGCCGGAACCTTATTTGACGCGTGCGGAGTATTCGCCCGAACGGGTGTCGACGCGGATCACCTCGTCCTGGTTGACGAACAGCGGCACGCGGACCACGGCGCCGGTTTCCAGGGTGGCCGGCTTGCCGCCGCCGCCCGAGGTGTCACCGCGGACGCCCGGATCGGTTTCGGTGATCTTCAGCTCAACGAAGTTCGGCGGCTGCACGAAGATCGGCTCGCCGTTCCACAGGGTGACCACGCAGGACTCTTCGCCCTTCAGCCACTTCTCGGCGCCGCCCATGCCGGCCTTGGTGGCCTGGACCTGCTCGAAGGATTCCGGGTCCATGAAGTGCCAGTACTCGCCGTCGCTGTACATGAAGTTCATGTCGGTATCGACGACGTCGGCGGCATCCAGCGAGTCGGTCGACTTCATGGTGACTTCCTGGGTACGGCCGTCCTTGATCAGGCGGTACTTCACGCGGGTGAAGGCCTGGCCCTTGCCCGGCTTGACGTATTCGGTGTCGATGATGACGGCCGGTTGGTTGTTGACCAGGATCTTCATCCCGTTCTTGACGTCGTTCATGCCGTAGCTGGCCATGCGTAAACTCCTGAGTGGCAAAAACGCCGCGGGTGCGGCGAGCCGTTAGAATGGAAAGCCCACCGGATGCCGGTGGGCGACTGTTTTTCTGCCCACATGATAACCGCAGGCCCCCTCTCCATGCAGCTTTCCGCCTTCCCCCGGCCCCAGTCGCCCGGTGCGCCCGCGCGCTGGCAGCAGCTCTGGCGCCAGGCGCTGCGCGACCCGCACGCGCTGCTGGCCCGGCTGCAACTGGACCCGGCCGCGCTGGGCGTCTCGGAGGCGGCCATGGCCCAGTTCGCGCTGCGCGTGCCGGAGGGCTTCGTGGCCCGCATGCGTCCTGGCGATGCAGCCGACCCGCTGCTGCGCCAGGTGCTGCCGATCGACGAGGAAATGCGGCCGGCGCCCGGGTTCAGCTTCGATGCGGTGGGCGATGGCGCCGCCAGGAAGGCCACTGGCGTCATCCAGAAGTACCGCGGCCGTGCCCTGCTGGTCGCCACCGGCAGCTGCGCGATCAACTGCCGCTACTGCTTCCGCCGCCACTTCGACTATGGCGCGGAGAACGCCGCCAAGGGGGGCTGGCAGGAGGCCGTAGCCGCCATCGCCGCCGACACGGACATCGACGAGGTGATCCTGTCCGGCGGTGACCCGCTGTCGCTGGCCACGCACAAGCTGGTGGAACTGACCGACGCCCTGCGCCAGATACCGCACATCCGCCGCCTGCGCATCCATACCCGGCTGCCGATCGTGCTGCCGGAACGGGTGGACGACGAACTGGTCTCCTGGCTGGGCAGCCTGCCGTGGCCGCTGGCGATCGTGGTCCACGCCAACCATGCCAATGAATTCGATGCCAGCGTGGACGCGGCGATGGCCCGCCTGCGCGGCCTCGGCGCCCAGCTGCTGAACCAGGCGGTGTTGCTGCGCGGGGTCAATGACAGCGTGCAGGCCCTGCAGGACCTGAGCGAGCGCAGCTTTGCCGCCGGCGTGCTGCCCTATTACCTGCACCAGCTGGACAAGGTCGAGGGCGTGGCCCACTTCGAAGTGGACGATGCCCGGGCCAAGGCGCTGATTGCCGGCCTCACCGCACGCCTGTCCGGTTATCTGATCCCGAAACTGGTGCGCGAACTGCCCGGCGACCCGAGCAAGCGCCCGGTGTAACAGTAGATCCACGCCATGCGTGGATGATTCGGCCAGGAACGCCCATCCACGCATGGCGTGGTTCTACCGTCAGACGCCCGACTCGATCATCCGCACCACTTCGGTGGCGGTCACCGGATGGCTCAGCCAGTAGCCCTGGCCGAGGTCGCAGCCGCGCTGGGCCAGCAGCTCGTACTGCGCCTGCTGCTCGATGCCCTCGGCCACCACCGTGATGCCCAGTGCGTGGGCCATGGCGATGATCGCCGTGGTCAGCGCCAGGTCGTCCGGATCGCGCTGCATGTCGGCCACGAAGCTCTTGTCGATCTTCACGCCGTCCACCGGCACCTGGCGAAGATGGCTGAGACCGGAGAAGCCGGTGCCGAAATCGTCCAGCCAGACCTTCACACCGGTGCGATGCAGCTTGTCCAGCAGCTGCGCGGCAACCATCTCGTCGCCGATCACGGCGGTTTCGGTCAGCTCCAGGTGCAGCCGCGAGGCCGGCAGGCCGGATTCGTGCAGGCACTGCGCGACCAGCGCCGGCAGCTCACCGCCGCGCAACTGCCGTGGTGACACGTTCACCGACACGAACAGATCATCGCCACCGGCCCCACGTGGCCACTGCGAGGCTTCCATGCAGGCCGCTCGCAGCACCTTCGGGCCGATGATCTCGATCAGCCCGCTCTGCTCGGCCACTTCGATGAACACTGACGGCGGAATCGTACCCAGGGTCGGATGCTGCCAGCGCAGCAGCACTTCGACGCCGACCATGCGGCGGTCGCGCATGCGGAAGATCGGCTGGTAGGCCAGGCGCAGCTCGCCGCGCTCCCAGGCCCCGCGCAGTTCCTGCTCCATGTGCACGCGGCGCTCGACCGCATGGTCCATCGCCCGGCTGTAGTAGCGATAACAGTTCTTGCCGGCCATCTTCGCCTGGTACATGGCGATGTCGCCGTTCTTCAGCAGCGTGGTCGCATCGGCGGCATCGTCCGGGAACAGGGTCACGCCGATCGAGGTCCCCAGGAACAGCTCCCTGCCCTGCACCACCAGCGGCTTGCCCAGCTCGCGCACCAGCACCTCGGCCAGCAGCCGCGCGTTCGCGGCCACGTCGCCATCACCGACCAGGATCACGAACTCGTCACCGCCGAAGCGGGCCAGCAGGGCCTCATCGCCACCGGCCTCGGTGACTGCACGGCCGATGCGCTGTGCGAACTGCAACAGCGCTTCGTCACCGGCCTCATGGCCGAGGGTATCGTTGACGCGCTTGAAGTCGTCGATATCGGCGAACAACAGGCCTAAGCGGTGATTGGCGGCACGGGCAGCCATCAACCGATGATCAAGCGCCTCGCGGAATGCCAGCCGGTTGGTCAGCCCGGTCAGCGCGTCGGTATAGGCCATGCGCCGCACTTCGCGGTCATGGCGGGCGATCGCATCACGCATCCGGGCGAAACCACGTACCAGTTCACCGACCTCGTCGTCGCGGGTGTTCTCGGCCAGGGGCGTCTGGTAGTCACCGGCCTCGATGCGGCGGGCGGCGACGGCAAGATCACGGATCGGCGCCACCAGGGTGCGCTGCACGTACAGGATCACCACCACGCCGATCACCACCAGCATGCCGAGCATCAGCAGCAGCCAGCCCAGGTGGCGGCTGCCGACCTGCTGCAGGCGCTCGCCCAGGGTGGCATTGGCGGCCTGTTCACGCTGCTGCACCTCGTCCAGCGCCATGCCAACGCGGACGCCGCCAATGCGCTGGTTGCCGATCATGATCGGCATCGTGTTGTCGAGCACCTTCGCCGATTCCTGCACCACCAGCGCCTGTGCGGCGGCAGCCTTGGGTGCCAGCGGATCGGCCATGGGCTGGCCGAAACCGGATACCTCGATCGAGCCGTCATGCACCAGCCGGCCACGTTCGTCGAACACCAGCACATAGCGCACCACCGGTTGCCGCGCGGTGCCCCGTACCAGTGCGCCGACCTGGTCCAGATCGCGGTAGTACAGGGGATTAGCCAGTGAATCGGACAACTCGCGCGCCATCGCTTCGCCGCGGCTGCGCACGCTGCGGTCGAACAGTTCATGGATGACGCCACCACTGAGGCTGCGCACCTCGCCCTGCATGGCGGTCTGCCGCCCCAGCAGCACTGCCAGGATCGCCACCACCACCACCATTGCTCCGCCCATCGCCAGCAGGAACCGGGCCTGCATCCCCGAGCCGAGCCACTTCATTCCACTTCCATCCGCACGCGCGTCAATCCTTGTTTCAATTCATCCAACCGCTGCTGCGCATGCGCATCGACGCGGTGGAAACCGGAGGTGCCAAAAAACCGATGCAACGCTCCCTGCGCCTGTGGGTCGCTGGCCGCCTGCAGCAGCACTTCCTGCAAGCGATCCCGCACCCGCGGGTCAAGGTCGGCGCGGACCATTTCCACCGCGCGGGGGTAGGGTTCGGTACGCAGCAGTTCGCGGAAGTCGTGGCGGAACGCAGGCGGCATCCGGCGCTGGTCATTCCAGTCCACGCTGCTCACCGCCCCCACATCGACCACGCCCTTGTGCACGAACGTTGCAATGTTCAACTCGCTGCGCGCGAACACATACCCCACGCTGTCCCGCCCCGGCATGTCCCACGTACCCGCCAGGATCTGCGGCGACAACCCTTCCTGCAGCAGGGTCATCACCGGCACCAGATAGGCGCTGGTCGACGCCGTGTTCTGCAGCGCCAGGCGGTGCCCGCGCAGATCCTGCACGCGCTGGATCGGGCTGTCGCTGCGCACGAAGAACACTGTCTGGTACTCGCGCACGCCATTGCGCTCGGTCAGCAGCAACGGCCGTGCACCACTGCGCTGGCCCAGCGCCACCGCCGTACCCGAGGTTTCGGTGACCCAGTCGACCCTGCCCCGCCGCAGATAGCTGGCCATCTGCTGCGGGTCGCGTGCCATCAGGATCCTCCCTTCCTTGATGCCAACGTCGTGCATGCGCGCCACCACATAGTCCAGCAAGGGCTGCAGCTGCTCGTAGTGGGCTTTGGGATCATCGCTGATCCGGCCCAGCACCAGCACCGGGTCCGGTGCTGCATGCACCGTCCCGGCCAGCAGGACCATGGCCAGGCTCAGCAGTCCCCCCTGCATTGCCTTTCGCAGACCCGACACAGGCTTCATCCCCCCTGGGTATCCAGACAGACTACCCGAAAAAATGAGAACGTCGTCAGCTGTCCTTGCCGCCTGCCTGGGCCAGCCGCGCCATGCGCTGGGTGTCGGCGAGGATGCCGCGCAGCAGGCGCACTTCCTGCTCGCTGGGCTCGCTGCGCAGGAACAGGCGGCGCAGCTTGCGCATCGCCGATTCCGGGGCGCGGCCCTTGTGGAAATCGATCTCGTCCAGCGTGTCACCCAGCTGGGCGAAGAAGCTCTCCATCTGCTCGTGGCTGGCCGCCTGTTCGCGGAATCCGGGCTCGGCGTCGGACGCAGGCTGCGCACCCAGCAGCTGCATGCGCGTTTCATAGGCCAGCACCTGCACGGCGGCAGCCAGGTTGAGCGAGCTGAACTCCGGGTCGGACGGGATGTGCACCGCTGCATGGCAGAGCTGCAGTTCCTCGTTGGTCAGGCCGGTGCGCTCACGGCCGAACACCAGCGCCACTTCGGCACCCTCGCCGGCCTTGGCCACCGCGCGGGCAGCGGCATCGGCCGGCAGGTACTCCTCCAGCTGGACGCGGCGGGCACGGGCGGTGCAGCCCAGCACCAGGCGGCAGTCAGCCACGGCCTCGGCCAGGGTGGCCACCACCGGGGCGTCCCCCAGCACGTCTTCGGCACCGGCCGAGCGGCGGAAGGCCTCCTCGTCCAGCGGCTTTTCGGGGGCGACCAGGACCAGGCGGGCAAGGCCCATGGTCTTCAGGGCACGGGCGGCGGCCCCCATGTTGCCGGGGTGCTGGGTACCGACCAGGACGAATCGGAGACGGGTGGCGGCGGGAAACTGGGACATGAACAGGGAAAAGGTCGAGCTGGACGATGACCAATGGTAAACTGTGCGGCCGGCCACTGCGCCGGACCCGCTCTTTTCCCCCGCCAGTCCATCTCTTCTGCCTTTCCGGGAGCCCACGCCATGCAGAAACCCGCCGTAACCGTCATGGTCAAGGCCGCCCGCCTCGCCGGCAACGTCCTGTTGCGCAACATCAACAAGCTCGAGGCACTGAACGTGGTGCAGAAGGGCCGGATGGACTACGCCAGCGAAGTGGATGCGGACGCGGAAAAGGTCATCGTCAAGGAACTCAAGCGCGCCTACCCGGACTACGGCATCTTCGGTGAAGAAGGTGGCGTGCAGGGCGAGCGCCGCCAGATGTGGGTCATCGACCCGCTGGACGGCACCAGCAACTACCTGCGCGGCGTGCCGCACTACTGCGTGTCGATCGCGCTGGTCGAGAACGGCGAGCCGACCGATGCGGTCATCTTCGATCCGCTGCGCAATGAACTGTTCACCGCCAGCCGTGGCGCGGGTGCCGTGCTGAACGACCGCCGCATCCGCGTGGCCGACCGCAAGGACCTGGAAGGCACCATGATCCACACCGGCTTCGCGCCGCGCGAGCGCAGCCGCGCCAGCGCCCAGCTGAAGGCGGTGGACGCCCTGCTGGTGCACGGCGAGGACATCCGCCGCACCGGCTCGGCGGCACTGGACCTGGCCTACGTGGCCTGCGGCCGCGCCGACGCCTACTTCGAAGCCGGCGTGAAGGCCTGGGACATCGCTGCCGGCCTGCTGCTGGTGCGCGAGGCGGGCGGCAAGGTCTGCGACTTCAAGGGCGCGACCCTGGGCCGCATGGACAACCGTGGCCCGGACACCCATCAGATCGTGGCCGGCAACCTGAAGGTGGCCGAGTCGCTGCAGAAGGTGCTGGTGAACACCGGCTACGCGGCGGAGTTCGACGCGAAGTTCTGAGGTTCCGTGTAAAGCGGTTCGTGGAGACGGCACCTGCGAGGGTGCCGTTTTCGTTTGCGCGCCGACGCATTGGCGCGCCAGGCGATGCCTGGGGTCATTTTCGCGACCGCGGTGGGGTGTCACTTTCTTTGCGCGCAAAGAAAGTAACCAAAGAAACGCTCCGCCGGCCGCGAGCCGACGTGCTGCGCACGCCGGTGCCCTGCGCTCCTCGGCCCGTCGAGGGACGGTGCGGGAACTCGCTGCGCTCAGACACCCGCACCTCTTCGCCCTCGCCGGACCTGCGGTGCTCGGCTCGCTTGAAGGCGGACTGGAAGGTCGAGATCAAGAGCAAACAGCATCCACGCATGGCGTGAATCTACGGGGTGCAGCTGAAGCATTTGACCTTGGGTCCGCCTTGAGCGAGCCGAGCATCGCAGGGGAATCAGGGGCGAAGAGGCGCCGATGTTTGAGCGAAGCGAGTTCGGCGCCGCCCCCTGATTCGCCGAGAAGCGCAGGGAACCGTCGCGTAGCGACGGCTCGCGCCCTGGCGGCGTGTTTCTTTGGTTACTTTCTTTGCACGAGCAAAGAAAGTGACACCCCTCCGCAGTCGCGGAAATGACTCTCGCCGAGTCGTACCCGGCGCCACCGATGCGTGCGCGCGCAAAACAAAAACGCCCGGCGCGGGGCCAGGCGTTCCTGCACTACCGTGGAAGCGCGGAGGCTTACGCCACCGTCGACGCCCGCAGCGCAGCGATGCGCTCTTCCAGCGGCGGGTGGCTCATGAACAGCTTCTTCGCGGTCGAACCGGCAATACCGAAGGCTGCGATCTGGGTCGGCAGCGTGCTCTGGCCGTGGTTGAGCTGCAGGCGCTCCAGCGCAGCGATCATCTTCTGGCGGCCGGCCAGCGAGGCACCGCCGGCGTCGGCGCGGAACTCGCGGTGGCGCGAGAACCACATCGAGATCATGGTAGCGAACAGGCCGAACACCATCTCCAGCACGAACACGATGATGTAGTAGGCGAAGCCGCGGCCGCCACCTTCGCGGTTGCCCGACAGCGCGCTGTCGATGATGCCGCCGACCACGCGGGCCAGCACGATCACGAAGGTGTTCAATACGCCCTGCAGCAACGCCATGGTGATCATGTCACCGTTGGCGACGTGGGCGATCTCGTGGCCCAGCACCGCTTCGGCTTCGTCTTCGCTCATGTTGTGCAGCAGGCCGGTGGACACCGCGACGAGCGCGTTGTTGCGGTTGGCGCCGGTGGCGAAGGCATTGATCTCCGGGCCTTCGTACACGGCCACTTCGGGCATGCCGATGCCGGCCGCCTTGGCCTGGCGCTCGACGGTGGCCAGCAGCCAGCGCTCGGTCTGGTTGCGCGGCTCGGTGATCACCACCGCACCGGTGGAGCGCTTGGCCATCCACTTGGACAGCAGCAGCGAGATGAAGGAGCCACCGAAGCCGAAGATCGCGGCCATGACCAGCAGGCCGCTCATCTGGCTTGGATTGACCCCGAGCAACGACATCACGATGCTGGCGAGGATCAGGACCGCGAAGTTGGTCGCCAGGAACAGGGCAATGCGGGTAAACATGGGAAAATCCGGCTCGGAAGGGGTCGATACCGGTCAATTTGCGGTGTGGTCAGCTTGAATTCAAGCGCCAACCTGACCGACGATTCAGCCAGCATGACCTCCCCCATTCCCTGCGGTCGTTTCGCGCCCTCGCCGACCGGCCTGCTCCATCCCGGATCCCTGCTCGCCGCCTTCGGCAGCTGGCTGCTCGCGCGCCATCACGGCGGCGTGTGGCGGCTGCGCATCGAAGACGTCGACCCACCGCGCACCGTGCCCGGTGCCGCCGAGTCACAACTGCAGGCACTGGCGGCGTTCGGCCTGGCCCACGACGGTCCGATCTTCTGGCAGAGCGCCCGCGGCGAGGCCTACCAGGCTGCGCTGGATGCACTGCTCGCCAGCGACCAGGCCTTCGTCTGCCATTGCAGCCGCAGCGACCTGGCCGCCAGCGGCGGCATCCACCATCGCTGCGTCGCCCGGCAACCCCGACCGGATCCCGCCGTCCGTTTCCGCGTGCCGCCGGGCAGCCTCGTGCACTTCGACGATGGCCTGCGCGGCCCGCAGCAGCAGGACGTGCATGCCGAGGTCGGCGACTTCGTGCTGCGCCGCGCCGATGGCTGCTGGGCCTACCAGTTGGCGGTGGTGGTCGATGACGCCGCGCAGGGGGTGACCGAAGTGGTGCGCGGTGCCGACCTGCTCGACTCCACCGCGCGGCAGATCCTGCTGCAGCAGGCGTTGGGGCTGGCGGTGCCGCGCTACTGGCACCTGCCGCTGCTGCTCGATGCCCCGGGCCACAAGCTGTCCAAGTCGCTGTCAGCGCTGCCGGTGGACAGTTCGCGCCCGCTGCCCGTGCTGCGCCAGCTCTGGCAGCTGCTCGGCCAGGCACCTGAAGCGCTGGAACCTGCGCACGACCTGGACACGCTGCTGGCCACCGCTCGGCAGGCATTCGACCCAGCGCGGCTGCCGCGGGGTGACATCCTGATTGGAGCAGGCCTGCCGCCAGCCGGCGCACTTTCCACGCCGATGTTGCAGAATCCCACTTCCCCCACCTGATACCCGGACAACACTCCATGACATCTCGCGTCGCACTGGTCACCGGCGGAACCGGCGGCATCGGTACCGCCATCTGCCAACGCCTGGCCGACCAGGGCCACCGGGTCGCCACCAACTACCGCGACGAGGCCAAGGCCCGCGCCTGGCAGCAGGCGATGACCGAACGCGGCTACAGCGTGTCGATCTTCCCGGGCGATGTCTCCGATCCGGGCAGCGCCGAAGCGCTGGTGCGCGCCGTCGAGGCCGAGCTGGGCCCGGTCGAGATCCTGGTCAACAACGCCGGCATCACCCGCGACACCACGTTCCATCGCATGCGCGCTGACCAGTGGCACGATGTGATCAACACCAACCTCAATTCGGTGTTCAACGTCACCCGTCCGGTCATCGAGGGCATGCGCCGCCGCGGCTGGGGCCGGGTCATCCAGATCAGCTCGATCAACGGCCTGAAGGGCCAGTACGGCCAGGCCAACTACGCCGCAGCCAAGGCCGGCATGCACGGCTTCACCATCTCTCTGGCCCGCGAGAATGCTGGCTTCGGCATCACCGTCAACACCATCTCGCCCGGCTACGTGGCCACCGACATGGTGATGGCGGTGCCGGAGGACGTACGCGCCAAGATCATCGCCGACATCCCCACCGGACGCCTCGGCAAGCCGGAGGAAATCGCCTACGGCGTCTCGTTCCTGGTCGCCGACGAAGCCTCGTGGATCACCGGTAGCAACCTGGACATCAACGGCGGCCACCACATGGGGTGGTAAGCCGCGCAGCGGGCCCTCGCGGCGGCCGCCGCCGGCCCCTGCCAAGCGTCATGCTGCGCAGCACGCAAACCCTTGTTGCGCAACATGATCGCCGCCGAAAGCCAAGCCTGGCGGGGGCTGAGGCGGTTGCAACGGCTGCTGCACTGCGCCATGCTGCGCGTCTACTGTGACGAGTACCGCTTCATGGCTGCGACCCGCATCATCAAGAAGTATCCGAACCGCCGTCTCTACGACACCGAGATCTCCAGCTACATCACCATCGAGGACGTGCGCCAGCTGATCCTGGACGGTGAAGACTTCGAAGTCCGCGACGCCAAGAGCGGCGACGACCTCACGCGATCGGTCCTGCTGCAGATCATCGCCGACCAGGAACAGGACGGCGAACCGATGCTGTCCACCCAGCTGCTGAGCCAGCTGATCCGCTTCTACGGCGATTCCCTGCAGGGCTTCATGGGCAATTACCTGGAGCGCAGCATGCAGGTCTTCCTCGACCAGCAGCAGCAGTTCCGCCAGCAGATGGGCAACCTGCTGGGCCAGACCCCGTGGGCGATGATGAACCAGCTGACCGAGCGCAACCTGGAGCTGTGGCAGGAATTCCAGCGCAACATGGGCAGTGGCTTCGGCGGCCCGCGCCCGGGCGGCACCGGAACGGGAACCGGCGCAGGTACCGGCAACAAACCGAACGAACCGGGCACCGGCACCGGCGGCAAGACCCGCCGCTGAGCTGCGGCATCTGCTGATACGAAAACGGCGCGCCCTTGGCGCGCCGTTCTGTTTGGCATCGCGCCAACGTCAGGTCAGCGTTTCGCCTTGCACCCCGTGCATACGCGTTCGACCTTGTAACCCTTCGCCTTCAGCTTCTCGACCACGCCATCGTTGCCCAGCAGGTGCAGCGTGCCGACCACCACCAGCGTGCCGCCCTGCCCGGCCTGCAGGTACGGCAGCAGCTTCGGCACCCAGGCGTCATTGCGGCCGGTATTGATGCGCTGGTAAAGCTGCGGATACTGCTGGCGCATTTCCGCCGCCATCCGGGTCCACAGCAGGCGCTCGTCACCCCGGCGCCATGCATCATGCAGCTGGCGTGCCTGCTCGTCGGCCTTGCCGGCCTGGTCCAGCGCTTCGGCCAGCATCTGCCGCTGTTCCTGCAGCGTCATTCCGTCGAGCATGCCGATCTGGGTGTCGATGTCTTCAAGTCCCGCGGTCTTGCGGCCGGTCTTCTGCGCACGCTCCATGAAGTGGCGGTCCAGGCCCAGTGCCGGGTCCAGGCCCAGCTTCTGCATCTGCCCGACCGAAATGCTCAGGCCGACAAACCACGGCTTCATGCCCTGCATCTGCGCCAGCGGCAGCTTGTTCTCGGCAGCGAACACCTGCAGCTTCTGCCAGGTCGCAGCATCCAGATCACGCTTGAGTTCGCTGCCATCGGTGCGGACCGCTGCCTGCACCATGCGGCTGGCCAGCTGCGGCGACTGCATGTCTTCCGGCGACAGTTCGAACACGACCCGCTGCGAGGCCTCGAACGCCTGTTCGACATCGGGCGACAACGGGTAGTCCTGCGGCTTCAGCAGGTGGAAGGAACCGAGCAGGTAGAGGCGCGAGTCGCCCGGGCCGGTGACTTTCCACAGCAACGGTACCGGCGGCTTGGCCGCCGCTGCGCCAGCGGTGTCGGCTTGCACGGTACGCGCTGCAACCAGCGGTGCCAGCGCACAGGCCGCCAACAGAACGGCGGCACGCAACAGGGTTCTGATCGGCATCTCAGCCTTCTCCTTCAGGCAGGTGGTAAGCCTTCTCGCCCGCTTCCACGCGCAGGTCCAGCCGGTTTTCCGGCGGCGCCAACGGGCAGGTCGCGTAGGCAGTGAACGCACACGGCGGGTTGTAGGCATGGTTGAAATCGATGCGCACCGTGCCATCGGCTGCCGGCGCGTCGGTGTCCAGGTAACGCCCGGCCGGATAGCTGCCGCGGCCACTGGTGCGATCGGCAAAGATCAGGAACAGCGGCTGCCCCGGCGCACCGATCGCCTCCAGCCGCCAGCTGCGGCCATCGCGCTGGAACTCGACCGCGCCTGCGTTCGGCATTTCGGTGGTCAGGCCGGTGATGTCGACGATGGGCAGGGTCTTGCCCGCCGGATGCGGGATGAAACGTGCCTGCACCTGCCAGTCCGGGCCACCCGGCCAGTATTCCAGGCCGGCGAAATCACGGCGTGCCGGCGCGTCGGCGTGCTTGACCCGCAGCGCATCGCGCGGGCCGCGGCGGATGATGCTGAGCTGCCCCCTGCCGCCATCGAAGGCCAGCAGCGTCGGCTGCGGATCCTTGTCGGTGTCGACACGGATGCGGCCGCGTACCGGCTGCCCGTCATGGCTGACGTCAACGCCGGTCTCCGGTGTGAACCACCATTGGCTGCCTTCGCGGCGCAGCAGGCCCAGCTTGTCCGGTCCAACCGCCAGGCGGATCCCGTTGGTCGCGCCGCTGCCGACGAAGTGCGATTTGTTCTGCAGCCAGTGCAGGCCGACCAACGCTGTCCAACCATCCGGCCGGGTCAGGTCCTGGTAGCGCGCTACCCGCCACTGCTGCTGCGTGGCCGCATAGGCCGGATCTTCAGCAACCGTCGGCGCCGGCGGTGTCGCCGGACTGCAGGCGGCCAACACCAAAGCGGCCAGCAGGCCGCCCATTCCCCGATAACGCATCGATGCTCCCCTCAACGTCCGCGCAGGAACCAGCGGTCGATCTCCGCCAGCGAAAAACGGGCCCAGGTCGGCCGGCCGTGGTTGCACTGGCCCGACCGTTCGGTGATTTCCATGTCGCGCAGCAGCGCGTTCATTTCCGGCACGGTCAGCCGTCGGTTGGCGCGCACCGCGCCGTGGCAGGCCATGGTCGACAGCAGCTCATCGCGCGCACTCGCCACACGCCGGCTCTGGCCGTGTTCGCGCAGGTCGGTCAGCACGTCGCGCAGCAGGCCTTCCGGTTCGGCGTGTGCCAGCAGCGCTGGAATGCTGCGCACGTGCAGCGCACCGGGGCCGGCACGGGTCACTTCGAAGCCGAGTGCGGCCAGCGTTTCTGCTTCGCTTTCGGCGGTATCCGCTTCGCGCTCGCCCACCGCGAGCGTGATCGGCACCAGCAATGGCTGCGACTGCAGGCCGATGCCATCGTGCGCGTTCTTCAGCCGCTCGTAGCCGATGCGCTCGTGCGCCGCATGCATGTCGACCACGATCAGGCCTTCGGCGTTCTCGGCCAGGATGTAGATGCCATGCAGCTGCGCGATCGCGTAGCCCAGCGGCGGCACGCCTGCGTCGGCACTGGTCACCGGCAGTCCGTTCTCGGTCGGCATCGGCGGCAGTGCAGCACCGCGTTCGGCACCGGCCGGCGCGGCATACAGCGCGGCATAGGCAGCCGGTGCATCGGCCACCTGCAATCCCAGCGGTTGCTGCGGGCGCCAGCCCGAGAATCCACCACCGCCACCACTCGATCCGGCACCCGGTGCGGCACCGCGTACCAGACCGAAACCGGAGGCGCCCGCACTGGAGACCATCGGTGCCGAACCTGCATCCGCCGGATGCGCAGAGCCGGCACCGATGTCCTGCGCCGACACGCCGGCACGGGTATCGGCCAGCGCATCCTTCAACGTGCGATAGACGAAATCATGGACCAGCCGCGAATCGCGGAAGCGCACCTCATGCTTGGCAGGGTGCACGTTGACGTCGACGCGGGTCGGATCCAGTTCCAGGAACAGCACGTAGGCCGGCTGGCGGCCGTGGTACAGCACATCGCCGTACGCCATCTTCACCGCATGGGCGACACTGCGGTCGCGCACCGAACGGCCGTTGACGTACAGGTACTGCTGGTCGGCGCTGGCGCGCGAATAATGCGGCTGCGCGATCCAGCCGTGCAGGCGCAGGCCGGCACCGCTGTGGTCGACGCGCACGGCCTGGTTGGCGAAATCCTCGCCCAGCGTTTCGGCCAATCGCGCATCGGAATACAGATCGCCAGGCTTGTAGCGGCGCGACGCCTTGCCGTTGTGCGACACGCGCAGTTCGACATCCGGCCGCGCCAGCGCCAGCGAACGCAGCCATTCTTCGATATGGCCCAGCTCGGTGCGCTCGGCGCGCAGGAACTTGCGTCGCGCGGGTACGTTGTAGAACAGCTCGCGCACTTCCACCGTGGTGCCCGGCGCATGCGCGCGCGGCGTCACCTCGCCGATCTTGCCGCCTTCGATCTGCAGCGCCGAACCGTGTTCGTCATGTGCGCGACGCGAGGACAGGGTGAAACGGCTGACCGAAGCGATCGACGGCAATGCTTCGCCACGGAAACCGAGCGTGGCCACCGATTCAAGATCGTCCAGATCGGCGATCTTGCTGGTGGCGTGGCGCGATACCGCCAGCGGCAGCTGTTCCGGCGCGATGCCACTGCCGTTGTCGCGGATGCGGATCAGGCGTACACCGCCCTCTTCAAGATCGATATCAACGCGGCTGGCACCGGCATCGATCGCGTTCTCGACCAGCTCCTTGACCACCGACGCAGGACGTTCGACCACTTCGCCGGCGGCGATCTGGTTGATCAGGATCTCCGGCAACGGCCGGATCGGGCGCGGATGGGTAGCAGACGTCATGCGGGGATGATAACGGAGGCTGCGCAGGTAGAGTCGACTGTCAGTCGACTGCTCTTCGCCGGGCACCGAAACCCCCACACTGCGCGCGCAGTCGACTGACAGTCGACTCTACAGAAAGCAGTAACCCGCCTTCGGCGGGTTACTTGCTGCCGCCGGCCATGGTGCCGGCTGCGTCGATCTCGGCCTGGGCGCGGGCGGCATACAGCGTCCCCGGCGGCGGCTGGCGGCTGAAGAAGGTATGTACACCGTCCAGCACCGCACCGGCGATCTTGCGCTGGTAGGCCGGGTCGATCAGGCGGCGTTCTTCATCCGGGTTGGAGATGAACGCGGTTTCCACCAGCATCGCCGGCATGTCCGAGGTGCGCAGAACCGCGAAGTTGGCGCGCTCGATGTTCGGCTTGTGGTTGTTCCCGATCCGCTTCAGGCCGCCCAGCACGTGGCCGGCCGCGTCTTCGGATGCCTTCATGTAGCCGCTCTGGGCCAGGTCCAGCAACACGTTGGCCAGCGTGCCTTCGGTCTGCTGCAGGCGCACGCCACCGACCAGGTCAGCCGCGTTTTCCTTGTCCGCCAGCCAGCGGGCGCGCTGCGAAGAAGCACCCTTGGTCGACAGCACGTACACCGACGAACCGGTGGCAGAACGGTTTTCGGCCGCGTCGGCATGGATCGAAATGAAGATGTCGGCCTTGTTCGCACGCGCCTTCTGCGCGCGCATCGGCAGCGGGATGAACACGTCGCTGTCGCGGGTCAGGTAGGCCTTCAGGCCCGGCGTCGCATTGACCTGGCGGGCCAGTTCACGCGCCACAGCCAGAGTCACATCCTTTTCGCGCTTGCCGGTCGGGCCGATCGCACCCGGATCCTGGCCGCCATGGCCCGGATCGATGGCCACCACCAGATGGCGCATGCCGGCCTGCATGCGGATGCGCGACGCATCGCTGGGCATGGCCGGGCGCGGCGGTTCCACCGGCGTCGGTGCCGGTGCGGGCACCGTGGCCGGTGGCGTGGTCACCACTGCTGCGGTGCGCTGCCCAGCAAGGATCGCGGCCGGCGAGGAAGAAGGCGAACTGCTGGCCACGGTACCGGCCGCCGCGACCTGGGCCGGTGCGGTGGACGGCGCCGGGGTGGGCGTGGCCGGCGCGGCGGCAGTGGCACTGGCCTGCTGGCGCACCTGGGCAGTCAGCAGCGCGGTCGCACGCGCGGCATCGGAACGCGACTGCGCACTCTCCGCCGGCGTCGGCACCGGTGCGGGCGTGTTGACCTGTGCCTGCGGCTGCACCGCCGGCGCCACCGCGGGACGGCTGGCGGCCACGGCCGGGCCGTCGCCCGGCCATTCGATCACCAGCTTGGATTCATTGCCCTCGCGTTGCATCTGCGGGCGGAACGGCGCCACCGATTCAGCGAGGTCGAAAACGACACGGAAGGTGCCCGGCACCGGCTGTCCAGTACGCACCGCCGTGACCACGCCCTGTGCAGCCGGCATCTTCAGGTTGCGTATGGCGCTGGAGTCCGGGAAGTCGACCACCAGACGGTTCGGACCGGCCAGAGAAAGCGTCTTGTAGCCGCCACTGCCGACCAGCGAGATCTCGGCACGGGTGCCGGTGGCGCCGGTATTCAGCAGGACCTGGCGGACTTCACCGGCCCACGCACTGACGCTCGCCAGACCCAGTCCGACGGCGGCACAGATAGCGATGAGACGGTTCCCCGGGCGCATGGCTCAGGATTCAATCACCGCGCTGAACGGAATGCAACACCTTTTTCCTTAATAATCCGTAACCTGCCGGTCTTTGTTCTCGTCAGCCGACAGAAATGGCCTGCAAGTCGCCCCCTTGGGGAAGCCGTTTCAGCCATTCATGTCCGACGTCGCTGGCTCCAGTGAGACGGACGCGACGCCCCTGCCCCTCGATCTCCAGCGCCACCACCAGGTCGGTCGGCGGCAGCGCGCCCGCGCCGCGTTCCGGCCATTCCACCAGCCACAGCACCGCGCTGCCCTCGTCCAGGCCCAGGAAATCGAGTTCACCGGCCTGGCCGATCCGGTACAGGTCCAGGTGCCAGGCCTCGCCACCGCTGGCCAGCGGATAGCGCTCGACCAGGGTGTAGGTCGGGCTGCGGATCGCGCCCTGCACGCCCAGTGCGCGCAGCAGTGCGCGTGCGGTGGTGGATTTGCCGGCGCCCAGGTCGCCGCGCAGTTCGACCAGCGCCTGCGGCGGCCGGGTGGCCGCCAGCCATTGCCCGAGCAGTTCGGTGGCATCGCTGTCGGCAAGGAAGAAATCGATCATCGGGAGAGTTCCGGGTTGGCCAGTCGCCGCAACGGCGACAGCAGATCAGTAGGAAGCAGGCCGCGCGCGCCGTCGGCGGCAGCGACATCGCCCGCGAGCGCATGCAGCAGCGCACCGGTTGCAGCAGCGTCGAAGGCTGCCAGGCCCTGCGCGCGCAGGCTGGCGATGATGCCGGTGAGCAGGTCCCCCATGCCACCCACGGCCATGCCGGGGTTGCCTGCGGCAATCAGCCGTGGCCGTTGCCCGGGCGCTGCGACGATGCTGCCGGCGCCCTTCAGCACCACCACGGCGTGGAAACGCTCGGCCAGTGCCTGCGCGCAGGCGTAGCGGTCGGCCTGGATGTCAGCGGTGCTGCAGCCGAGCAGGCGCGCGGCCTCGCCCGGATGCGGCGTAAGGATGGCGTCAGGCAGCGCGCGCGGATCCTGCGCCAGCAGGTTCAGGGCATCGGCATCGACCACCAGTGGCCTGGCGCATGCCAGTACCCGCGCAAACAATGCGCGTGCCCACTCGTCCTGGCCCAGCCCGGGCCCGATCGCCACCACCCTGGCCTTGTCCAGCAGCGCCGGCAGTGCGTCGCCGTCTTCCAGCGCGTGGGTCATCGCCTCGGGCAGGCGTGCCAGCAACGGGCCGACATGGTCGCGGCGGGTGCCGAGGCTGAGCAGGCCAGCGCCCGCCCGCAGCGCCGCTTCGGCGGCCATCGCGATGGCGCCGCCGCTGCCGTGGTTGCCACCCACGCACAGCACATGGCCGGATTCGCCCTTGTGGGTATTGGCGCGGCGCGGCGGCAGCAGTGCCGGCAAGCGAGCCTGGGTCCAGTGCTCTGCGGCGGGTGACACGCCCTGCCATGCGGCCGCAGGCAGCTGCAGCGGTGCCAGGACTTTCTGCCCGCAATGATCCAGCGCATCGCCGGTATACAGCCCACGATGCAGCACGATGAACTGCAGGGTCAAAGCGCCCTTCACGGCCACGCCCGGTACGGCACCGCGGTCGGCATCGACGCCACTGGGCACGTCCAGCGCCAACACCGGTGACGCCTGCGCGTTGAGCGCGACGATCAGCGCCTGCGCCACGCCTTCCGGCGCGCGATCGAAGCCCAGACCGAACAGGGCATCGACCCAGATGTCGGCCTCGGGCAGCATGCCGTCGAAATCGGTGATGGTGCCGCCACCGGACTTGAATTCAGATGCTGCACGCTGTGCCAGCACGGTTGACGGCGACTTCCCCGGCAAGGCGATCACCATCACCTCGCGCCCGGCCTGCAGCGCGTGACGGGCCAGCACATGGCCATCGCCGCCGTTGTTGCCCGCGCCGACCACCACGCCGATCCGCTGCGCCTGCGGCCAGTGCTGCAGCAGGCACTGCCAGGCGGCCTGGCCGGCCTGCGCCATCAGGCCCCAACCGCCCTCGGCGGCAAGCGTCGAGGCCTGCTCATCAAGCGCACGTGCGGCAGCGGAATCGAACAGATCGGCAAGGTTGGCCATGCGGGGATTTTATACTGGTGCACATGTCCCCCGTCCCCGCCCCTGTCGATCCGGCCCAGGCCGTACAGCGCATCCGCGAACTGGCCCGTGCGCATGGCTTCCAGCGCTGCGGCATTGCCGGCATCGAGCTGGGCGAGGATGAAGCGCACCTGGCCGACTGGCTTGGCCAGGGCCTGTACGGCACGATGGACTGGATGGCGCGCCACGGCACCCTGCGCGCCCGCCCGGCCGAGCTGCTGCCCGGCACCGTGCGGGTGATCTCGGTGGGCATGGATTACAGCCACAAGGACGACACCGAAGCCTGGGCAACCCTGGCCGATCCCGGCCGCGCCTACGTGGCCCGTTACGCGCTGGGCCGCGACTACCACAAGCTGATGCGCAACCGCCTGCAGAAGCTGGCCACGCAGATCAACGACGAAGTGGCGCCACTGGGCTACCGCGTGTTCGTCGATTCGGCGCCGGTGCTGGAACGCGCACTGGCGCGCAACGCTGGCCTGGGCTGGATTGGCAAGCACACCTGCCTGATCGACCGCCACGGCGGCTCCTGGTTCTTCATCGGCGAGATCTACATCGACATCCCGCTGCCGATCGACACCCCGGCCAGCGCCCACTGCGGCACCTGCACGCGCTGCATCGATGTCTGCCCCACCCGCGCGATCACCGGCCCGCAGCGCCTGGACGCGCGTCGCTGCATTTCCTACCTGACCATCGAACATGATGGCGCCATCCCCGAGGACATGCGGCCGTTGATCGGCAACCGCATCTACGGCTGCGATGACTGCCAGCTGGTCTGCCCCTGGAACAAGTTCGCCAAGCGCACCGACGAAGCCGATTTCCGCGCGCGCAACAACCTCGATACCGCGCGGCTGGATCAGCTGTTCGCCTGGGATGAAGCCGAGTTCCTGCGCCGTACCGAAGGCAGCCCGATCCGCCGCAGCGGCCATGAGCGCTGGTTGCGCAACATCGCCGTGGCACTGGGCAATGCACCGACCTCGGCCGAAGCGTTGGCCGCGTTGCAGATCCGCGTCGATGATCCCTCGCCGCTGGTGCGTGAACACGTGCAGTGGGCGCTGGGCCAGCACACGGTGCGCTGACGTGCGATCCTGAGCCCCCGTTCCGCCCGCAGCACGCCGTTCCCATGCAGCCACGCAACAACGACATCTTCACCCCCAGCCAGCTCAACACCCTGGCCCGCGACCTGCTGGAAGGCAGCTTCCCGGCGATCTGGGTCGAGGCCGAGCTGGGCAGCGTGGCGCGCCCTTCTTCCGGGCACCTGTATTTCACCCTGAAGGACGCACGTGCGCAGCTGCGCGCGGCGATGTTCCGGATGAAGGCGCAGTACCTGAAGTTCGTGCCACGCGAAGGCATGCGCGTGCTGGTGCGCGGCAAGGTGACCCTGTACGACGCCCGTGGCGAGTACCAGATGGTGCTGGACCACATGGAAGAAGCGGGCGAAGGCGCGCTGCGCCGAGCGTTCGAAGAGCTGAAGGCACGGCTGGAGGCCGAGGGTCTGTTCGACCCGGCGCGCAAGCGGCCGATGCCGGCGCACGTGCAGCGCCTGGCAGTGATCACCTCGCCCACCGGCGCCGCCGTGCGTGATGTGCTGAGCGTGCTGGCCCGCCGCTTCCCGCTTCTGGAAGTGGATCTGCTGCCGACCCTGGTACAGGGCAGCAGCGCCGCCGCGCAGATCACCCGCCTGCTGCAGGCCGCCGATGCCAGTGGCCGCTATGATGTGATCCTGCTGACCCGCGGTGGCGGTTCGCTGGAAGACCTGTGGGCGTTCAACGATGAAGCGCTGGCCCGCGCGATCGCCGCCAGCCGCACCCCGGTGGTGTCGGCGGTGGGCCATGAAACCGACTTCAGCCTCAGCGATTTTGCCGCCGACCTGCGTGCACCGACGCCGTCGGTGGCCGCCGAGCTGCTGGTGCCGGACCAGCGCGAACTGGCCCTGCGCCTGCGCCGCACGGCCGCACGCATGGTGCAGCTGCAGCGGCACACGATGCAGCAGGCGATGCAGCGTGCCGACCGTGCACTGCTGCGTCTGAACGCGCAGAGCCCACAGGCGCGGCTGGATCTGCTGCGTCGCCGCCAGCTGGACCTGGGCCGGCGCCTGCATGCGGCGTTCAACCAGCAGCAGGAACGCCGTGCCGCGCGTCTGCGTCATGCCGCAGCCGTGTTGCGCGGGCACCATCCCCAGCGCCAGCTGGACACGATGCAGCGCCGCCTGGCTGCCCTGCGCGGGCGCCCGCAGATTGCGATGCAGCGTCTGCTGGAGCGCGATGTGCTGCGCCTGCGCGGGCTGGCGCGTTCACTGGAAGCGGTCAGCCCGCTGGCGACCGTGGCTCGTGGTTACAGCATCCTCACCCGCAGCGACGATGGCACGCTGGTACGCCAGATCGATCAGGTACAGCCGGGTGACGCACTGCAGGCCCGCGTCGGCGACGGCGTGATCGACGTGCAGGTCAAGTAAAGGGGTGTTCGGCAGGGCTGCGCCCTGCACCTGCCGAAGCGTTCAAGCAACAGCAACAGCCGAAGCAACAGCCAAAGCTGGCATTCCGTGGGATGGCGGGGCGGTGTGGCTGTGCAGGACACGCCGTAAACCCATCCCTGGGGGCTCGATGGCGCCATCCATGGCGCCAACGGTCCTGCACAGCCACACCGCCCCACCCTCGACAGTTTCCCGATGACGGTCGGTAGATCCACGCCATGCGTGGATGAATCTCTGTCAGATATCGAATCAATTCGGAGCCATTCCGACAGATCGCGAGAATCTGTCGAAGGCGGGGTGGGTCCGGTTGCGGGGGCGTGAGCCGCATGGATGCGGCGACCGAGCATACATGGACGTACTTGCAGCGGCCCCCGCAACCGGGCCCACCCCGCCATCCCACGGAATGCACGCTGTTGCTGTTGCGGTTGCTTCGGCAGGTGCAGGGCGCAGCCCTGCCGAACACCACCCTACTTTGCCTGCTCGCAGAACTTCTGCCGGTACTCGAGTGCCTTCGGCATCAGCGCCTGCAGGTTCTGGATGCGGGTACCCGGGTTCGGGTGAGTAGATGCGAACTCCGGCGGCGACTGGCCGCCACCGGCCTGGCCCATCCGCTGCCACAGCGGCACCGCCTCGCGTGGATCGAAGCACGCCGCTGCGGCCAGCATCAGGCCCACTTCGTCGGCCTGGGTCTCGTGGCTGCGCGCATAGGGCAGCAGATACCCGTAGCCCATCGCCGACATCATCATCTGTTGCTGTTGCGCATCCATGCCGCTTGCGGCACCGGCCACCTGTCCGATCTGGGTGAGCTTCTGCTGGGCCATGCGCTGTGCACCATGGCGCAGCAGTGCATGCGCGATCTCGTGGCCCATCACCACCGCCATCGCGTCGCGGGTACGCGCCACCGGCACCAGCCCGGTGTAGACCGCCATCTTGCCGCCCGGCAGGCAGAACGCATTGGCCTGATCGGACGGGATCACGTTCACCTCCCACTGGAAATCCCGCGCGAAATGCGCCGGCTGCACGCCGTGTTCCTGCGCCAGCGCGGTCTCCACCACATCGACCTTGGCAATCAGCCGCTGGGCGATGTCGCGCACATCGCGCGCGATCGGTGCGCTGGGATCCATCGGCCGTTCCTGCGACAGGATCTGCTGGTAGGCCTGCAGCCCCAAAGCGGTCTCCTGTCGCGCGTCCAGGCTGCTGTCGATCATCACCTTCTCGCCGGTGTACGGGTCCACCGTGCGGTTGGAAAACCAGTAGAACACCGCATAGCCGGCCGCCAGCAGCAGCACCCACCAGCGAATGTTGCCGAACAGGCCGCGACGCTGCGGGCCTTGGGGCGAGCGGGAAAAGGGATCATTGCGCATCAGGGGTCGTCCAGCAGGCCCCGCCGGCCGGCGGGCACGGCGCAATCTTAGTGCGCGGACGCCAGCAGCGGGTGAAGCCCGGTGCCCCTCAGATGCCCCGCACCAGGCGGAAACCGATGCGGGCGTTGGTGGTGTCCGAATCCTGTGACTGCCGCCAGGCCGCACGGGTCTGTTCGGGCGCATTGGCCCAGTTGCCGCCGCGGATCACCCGCGAACGACAGCCCGGGTTGAACCAGGCGGCGCCATCGGAGGGCGCACGCCGGTAACTGGCATGCCAGCAATCGGCCACCCATTCGCTGAGGTTGCCGCTCATGTCGTGCAGGCCAAAGGCGTTGGCCTGGAAGCTGGCCACCGGCGCCGGTCCCCACCAGCCATCGCCGTAGCCGATGAAGGCGTTGTGCCAATGCCGCCCGGACGGGGAGACATCCTTGCTGCCGGTGAAGTTGCCGCTGCCGGGCGGCGGCGTGCCAGCGTCGCCCCATGGGTAGCGCCCACTGCTGCCGGCGCGCAGTGCATATTCGAATTCGGCCTCGCTGGGCAGCCGGTAGCTGCGGCCGGTCTGCTCGGACAACCACGCCGCGTAATTCTCGGCATCACGCACGCTGACGTGCATCACCGGCGAGTTGCCCAACGCGCGGCCGCCGTCATAGTCAGAGCGCCAGTCCACTCCACTGCGGCGGATGAAGTTGCCGCTACGCTCGTCATATACCACCGAATGGCCACGCCGGGTCGCGCGCGGGCGCGCATTGGACGCCTTCACGTAACGTTCGAAATCGCTGACCGTAACCTCGGTGATCGCCATCGCGAAACCGCGATCGAAGCGCACATAGTGTGAAGGGCGCTCGGAATCACTGGATCCAGGCTCGGCATCACTGGCACCCATCTGGAAGCCGCCATGCGGCACCACCACCATCTGCGGCCCGCGCCCGCCATCACGCATGGCGTCGCTGAACACCTGGCCCGGGCGGAAGCTACCGTAATGGGTAGCGAGATCAATACGCTCGCGCAGCTGGGCCACCACCGCGTCTCCCGGCAGAGCGATGCGAAGGGCCTCGGCCAACTTCTCGCGGGCCGGCTTCAGGCCCTGCGGCGTGGCCAGATCACGCAGACCGTCATCGCGCAGCTGCAGCAGCGTGGCGGCACGGATCTGCTCAATGCGCTCGAAGGCATCGGCAATGGTCGGTGACGAGTCGCGGACCTTGCTGGCTTCGGCCAGCCAGGTGCCCGCGCTGGCGAAGTCGCGCACGCGCGCGGCGTCTTCGGCGCGGCGGATCAAGCCACTCTCCGCTGCTGCCAGGCCTTGCCGCGCCCGGCTGTTGTGTTCATCCAGGGCCAGGGCCTCGCGGAAGTTGCCGATGGCACCGTCACCATCTTCACCGATCCGGTTCGACCGCAGGTCCTCTTCGCCGGCGCGGTTGTAGGCCACCGCGCGCTGCGCGGTCTCGACCCGCCCCTGCAGCGCACGCACCTTCTCGTCCTTCGGCGCGAGCGTCAGCAGTACCAGCGCCTGGCGGCTGGCCTCAGCGAGGGCCTCGCGTTGCTTCAGCGGCCGCACCAGCAGCGCGTCCGCCTGCTGCTGCAGGCGCTGGCGGGCACGCTGCAGGCCAATGCGGGCCTGACGGTCATCCGGGTCTTCCTCCTGTACCGCCAACCACAGCGGAACCGCTGCGTCGGCGTCCTCGTACAGATGCCCTTCGTTGAATGCCTTCTCGGCCGCGCGGCGCAGCTGGGCCAGCGTGCGCCCCTGCCGATCAACCCGTGGCGCTGTCCACCGCTGCACATCCTCGGCCGCATCCTCGCCGGCAATAATGACGCTGCCCTGCCCGTTCCCGAGGGCTGTGTCCACCTGCGGACCTTCCTGCGGCCGCGCGTCTTCGCCAGCAGCCGGCGCCGGCTCCGCCGTTGCCGAGGGCGACGGCCTGCAGCCGGCCAGGGCCACAGCCAGGGCGGTGCACAGCGCGGACGACAGCAGAAAACGCAAGCAGGATCTCCTTCGGCACGGATGCGGACCGACGTTAGGCTATTCTCCCCTGCCTGAGCAAACCCGAGTAGTAGGCCCTGACCCGTGGCAACCTGGATCACCACCCCCGCTGAGCTGGATCCGTACTTCCAGCAGCGTCCGACCCGCATCGGCCTGGACACCGAATTCATCCGCGAACGCACCTTCTGGCCGCAGTTGGCCCTGGTGCAGATGGCCGTCGGACAGGACATCCTGCTGATCGATCCGCTGATTCCCGGCATGACCGAAGCATTGGCGCCCTGGCTGGCCGATGAATCGATCATCAAGGTGATGCACAGCGCCAGCGAAGACCTGGTCGCCTTCAAGTGGGCCTGCGGCGTGTTGCCGCGACCGCTGTTCGACACCCAGATCGGTGCCTCGCTGGCCGGTATCGGTGGCGGCATGGGTTACCAGAAGCTGGTTGCGGAGATCACCGGGGTGGCGCTGGCCAAGGGCGAAACCCGTTCGGACTGGATGCGCCGTCCGCTCTCGGAATCGCAGCTGCAGTACGCCGCCGACGACGTCGAGCACCTGTTCGCGCTGCATGACGCCATCGATGCCAGGCTGCAGGCGCTGGGCCGCCAGCAGTGGCTGCACGACGACGGCGAACGCCTGCTGGCCAGCGTCGCCAATGACGAAGACCGCTGGCCGCACCTGGCGATGCGCTCGGCGCAGTTCCTCGATGCCGCCGCACAGCGCCGCCTGCTTCGCCTGCTGCGCTGGCGCGATGTCCAGGCCCGCAGCAGCGACCGCCCGCGGAGCTGGATCCTGGACAACGAACTGGCCGCCACGCTGGCGCGCACGCCACCGGCCGATGCCGCTGCGCTGGGCACGCTGTTCGAACAGTTCCCGAAGGCACCGCGCAAGCTCGCTGGCGCCGTGTGGCAGGCGCTGGACACACCGCTGGCCGATGAGGCCGAGGCACCGCTGGCGCTGCCGGCCAACGACAGCAACAAGCAGGCACTGAAGAAGCTGCAGGACGCGGTCGCCGAGCGCAGCCGCGAACTGGGCCTGCCGGATGGCGTGCTGGCCTCGCGCAAGCACCTGGAAAGCTATCTGGAACGTCGCCAGTGGCCGACCGCACTGGCAGGCTGGCGCCAGCAGGAACTGGAATCGCGGCTGCAGGCCCTGCTGCCGGCAAACCAGTAACCCGCATCAGCCGCCCCACGGGGCGGCCCTGCCAATGTTCGACAAGGAGGTTGCTGCATGCCTGCATGGCCCTCTTCCGGCATGTCACGATGGATGATCGGCGCGCTGCTGCTGGCCGGCGCCACCGCCACGGCCCCAGCCGCGCAACCGCCCTCCTGTCCATCTCCCGCTGGAGTTCCCGTAGTGCAAACGCTCGAGTACATGCGCGACGCGCTGTCACGTGGCGACCGTGAGGCCGCCATCGAAGTGATGCGTGAACCACAGCGCTATCGTGCGCTGTTCAAGGATCCACAAGGGTCAGAACGCTACCTCGCTCTGGCGCAGCAGGTCGCCGACGACGCGCAGCAGCACCCCTGCATGGATCGCACCAGCCAGCTAAACGCCTACGCAGCACTGACCGGCGGACTGGATCTGGCCCGTTCGATTCACTACCTGTCATTGTCGGCACGCCTGATCGAACAGGACCCCGCTGCCAGCGACCAGGACAAGCTCGAGCCTTGGCTGCATCCGCATGCCCTGATGCACGGCTATTTTGAAGCCGGTGGCGGGCTGGCCCTGGATGGTGAAGTGCCCGGTCTGGATCGCGCCGGCATCGAGGCGTGGAGGCGGGGCCAGCGCCCCCTTGCCTATCAGCCTGAGCTGCTGCTTGCATTTCCGCTGCACATGGATGATCCGCAACGCGAACGCCTGTTCCGGGTGACAGGATTCACCCTGCTGCCAGCCCCCCGATGGCACGACCACACCGCGCTGCGCGCACTCATCCACAGCGATGCCTATCTTGACTGGCTGGATGCAGCGCCTTTGCATCTCGCCTCACGGCTGTCGATGGCACTGGAAGAAATGGCCACGCCACCTTGGCCGGAGCATCTGCGGGCCGCCGGCTATCAGGTCCGTGGCGAGA